>JANXSH010000138.1 GCA_025356615.1 Planctomycetia bacterium
CGCCGCACCTCGGGATAGCCAAACTTCGCGCTGGGGACGCTCACCGCCAGGTCGCAGACGCTGACGAGGCCGGCCCCGCCCGCGACAGCGGTTCCGTTGACCGCAGCGATCGTCGGCTTGGACAACGTGTAAAGGCGGTCGTAGAGTCGGGCGAGGCTTAGCGCGTCGTCCCATACCGGCGTCTCCTGGGCGCTCGCGTCGAGTGAGCCTTGCAACTCCTCCAGATCCATCCCGGCACAGAAGACCGACCCCGCCCCGGTGAGGATGACCGCGCGGACCTTCGGATCGTCGGCTACGCGGTCGATGGCCTCATGGAGCGCGGTTATCAGCGCCCGGCTGAGGGCGTTTCGCTTGTCCGCGCGATTGATCGTCAGGATGGCCGCCTGGTCGCGGATCTCGACGAGGACGAGTTCGCTCATGGGGTTCCTCCCGTCGTCGCATGACGAAGCATGGCGGGGTCTTCCGTCGCGTCGATCGGCATTCGCAAGAGCGCCAGCGCCAGGGTCTTGCCCTGCGTGTCGGAGCGGAGCGACCGGCTCGCGCCGCCCGCGAGGACATCATAGAGCATGAAGTTGACCGCGAGCAGGTTCGCCGCCTCGAAGCGCTCGACGCGCGACGCCCCCAGGGGGGCGAAGTACTCCCCGACGCGCTCCGCCGTTAGGTGCAGACGCAGCCAGGCGAACCCCGCCTCAGTGTAGGCGAGGATGGCTACGTTCGCATGGTTGCCCTTGTCGCCGGAGCGACCGTGCGCGATGTCTGCGAGGATCATGGTGCCTCCTACAACAACTGAACCTGCCCCTTCACCGCCGTGCGGTCGATCAGCGCGGGCCAGTACGCGAACACTTCGCGGACGGTCGGCCGGCCCGTCGTGTATCCCGTCACGCCGGGCGGCCCGGAGGTGACGAGCGGGGCCAGCTCGCGGCTGAAGCGCTCGACGACGGCCTTGCGCGAGTCGTACACGGCGACGCGCAAGACGACTTCCGGCGGGTCCACGACGGGCAAGACTCCCGGCAGGCTGTCGCCCGCGCCGAGGCACTCGATGAGGTGCCTCTCGGGCCGCACCCCGGCCCGGTCGAGGCGCGCGAGGATCATGGCTCCACATTTTCGAGCCTTGTCGGCCGCCCCCGGCCCCGCGATCACCAACGTCCCCGATGCTGCCCAGCCGTCGCGGTACGCGATCGACACCTTGAGGTGTAACGGTGCTGCCCGGCCGCGCGCCCCGCGCACTATGACCACATCGGGGGCACTCTCGGTCAGCGCAACCGAGGTGAAATCGACCGATACATCTGGCGTGAGGTACGCCGCAGGGTCGCCGACCTCGTAGAGCAGTTGCTCCGACACCGTCTCGCGGTTCACCGCGCCGCCGGTGTTCGGCGGCTTGCTGATAGTAAACGAGCCGTCCGCCGCGATTTCGGCGATGGGGTAGCCCACGTCGGCGAGGTCCGTCTCCTGCCAGTTGCACCACAAGCCGCCCGTCGCCTGCGCGCCGCACTCGATGACGTGGCCCGCGACGCTCGACGCCGAGAGGCGGTCCCAATCTTCCCACGCCCAGCCGTGTTCGTAGACCGCCGGGCCGACCGTGAGACAGGCGTCCGCGACTCGGCCCGTGATGACGACATTCGCCCCCTGATGAAGCGCCTCGACGATGGGCTGACTCCCGAGGTAGGCGTTCGCGCTGACGACGCGGTCGCGGATCGTGGACAAGGGAGATCCGCTATCGAGGTGGTCGAGCGAATGCCCGGCGGCGAGTAGTTCGTCGAGGCGCGGCATGAGGTCATCGCCCGTCACGACGCCGATCTTGTAGGCACCAAGCCCCGCAGTATCGAGGATCTCGCGCGCGTTGGCGGCGCAGGCGAGCGGGTTCATCCCGCCGGCGTTCGTGACGACCTTCAGGCGCGGCTGCTTCACCATCTCCGGGGCGACGCGCGCCAAGACGCTGAGGAAATCGGAGGCGTATCCGGCGTTCG
This sequence comes from Planctomycetia bacterium, assembly GCA_025356615.1. Taxonomy (GTDB): domain Bacteria; phylum Planctomycetota; class Planctomycetia; order Gemmatales; family Gemmataceae; genus JANXSH01. Next base: position 1,968 of record JANXSH010000138.1, read on the forward strand.
GGTCTCGCTGTTTCTGGAGCGCGAGGATCGACATCGTCAACTCGGCGAGGTACTCGAGCGTGAGGTAGTCGAGGTTCCCGCGCTGCGATAGGATGACGGGGGCGTCGGCGTTGTCGCCCCAGAAGCCGCAGCCGTTGCCGATACGGACTCGTTTGGTCATGGTGTCGTCCCTCGTTGACTCGCGAGGATGATACCCCGGCACGAATGAAGATCACTCGAGTGCCCTGGTCCGACCTAACCCCCTAACCCCCTTCCCTAAAGGGAAGGGGGGACCAGACAAGCCCTCAGTATTGCTCCCCCTCCCCTAAAGGGGAGGGGGTTGGGGGTGGGGTCGGACCATCACCGACCTGTGATCTTCTTCCTTGCGGAGATAGCATACGACCCGTAACCTCAGCTGGCAAAGCCCACCCCTCCACTACCGCGGATCCACCTGCGCTCGCACCTCGACGGTCCGGTCTGCCACCTCGGCGTCGCCGGGCTGGAAGGCGAACACCTTGGCGCATTCCGCCTCGGGGATCGCCTGGTCGCGGACGGGGCTCGCGTAGTCGATCTCGGCGAGCAGGCGGTCGGGGCCGGTCTCGGTCGTCGGCCCCCACCATTCGATCCGGCTCGGCCAGTGACTCGTCCCCGACAGCGTCAGGCGATAGAGCCGGGGCAAGTTGAGGGGCCAGGGTTTGCCCGTCGGGGCGAGGTTCGCTACGGCGTGCGCCGGCCAGACTCCGATGACCTCACGATCGTTACCCTTCGTTTCGAGATGGACCCACACGATGACGCGACTCAGTTCGCGGAGCATCTGCTCGGGGCCGCGAATGCCTGGGCCGGCGAGGAGCTTCTCGCGGACGCCGGCGGGGTGCGGCGCGCTGTCTGCGGTGCGGCGGATCTCGCCGAGGCGGAGCCGTTGGACATCGAGGAGTTGTTGCTTCGAGGTCCGGGTCGCCTGCCAGAGGTCGTTTCCGTCGCTGACGGCGAGGAAGGTCGTCTCGGCGCGGGGCAATTCGGGGTCGTCCATTCGCACGCGGACTTCGAGCCGGAATCGCTGCCCTGGCGCGCGAAGGAACGACCCCTGACCGTGGAATAAAAGTTCGGGGATTCGGCTTCGCACCTTCACTTCCGACTGGAGCCAGGGGCGGGCCGGGTCCGCGAGATCGGCGAGGGCAGAGGCCACGGCGGCGTTCGCTCGGGCATCTGGGGCGGAGGTGACGTGTCGCAACAGCTCGTCCGGCAAGCGCGGAGCCTCGTCCGTGGCGGAGAAGGGGTTCCTGAGTGCCCCCGTCAGCAAGATGAGGCCGGCAACGGGGGCGAGGAGGAGGAGATAGCGATAGGTCCGCATGGGCAAGAGATTCCGGGTTTGACGAAAGAGGGGGCCACCGCCGCGCCGACTATATCCACAGGGACAACCTCGCAAAAGACGAACCGTATCCTGTCGCGGCCTGGGGCCGAGGCAGAAAGGCCCGTCTCGCGTGAGATCGCACGATAGGGGGGGATGGGATGAGGAAGAAATTGGCAGTCTGCATGCTGCTGGCTGGGGTGGCAGGCTGGGTTCACCCCGCCGTCCAGGCCGGCAAGTTCATGTCGCAGGCGTCGTCCAATCAGCAATCGGACGGTGCGCAGAATGGGGCGCGCTACATCAACGAAGCGCCGAACCTGATCGGTCCTTGGGGCCAGCCCGTCGAGGCGCGAGCGCCCGCCGTTATCAAGGAGCCGACGGGGGCGGATTATGCCCGCGCGGCGATCCTGAAGGCGTATCCGAATGAAGTCCTGTCCCAGGGAAGGCTCCCCGAGGACACCGGCGCGATCGTCCCTGCGGGTTTCGCGGCACAAGCGGGCGGCGGCGGCATCCAGCAGGCCCAGGGGATGTGTTCGCCCGGCGGCGGTATGTGCCCGCCCGGCCCCGGTATGGGCATGCCTGGGATGCCCGGCCCCGGCATGGGCATGCCGGGTATGCCTGGGATGCCTGGGATGGGGATGGCCCCCCCCGGCGGCATGCCCCAGGGTGGCCCCGGCATCTCTCAGCCCGGCGTCCCCGGCGCAGTCGCGGCCCTCGGCGCGCTCACCGGCCAGCCCTCACCCTACAGCGTCGCCCGGACCGAGATCCGCTTCGTCGGCCCCGCCGCCATGAAGATCGCCTGGTATGCCCCGCGAGCCGACGGCAGGCCCGGCTTCAGCACGCAGTTCCTGGAAGCCCCCGCCCGGTACAACTTCCTCCAGTCGTCGGTCTATCGTCTCAAGCTGAGTGACATCCCGAATCGTCCCGGTGTCGATCTCTACCCGACGCTCGAAGTGCCGGCCGCGAACCACAAGACCACCACGTTCCTCGCACACAGCTCGGTGCCCCTCAGCTTCACCGAGGAGGATTTCGAGCAGGTCGCCGCCGGCAACTTCGTCGTCAAGGTCGTCTACCTGCCCGATCCGCAATTCCAGGATCTGGCCTCGACCGGCCCCGACGAGGTCGTCTCGTCCCGCCTCGAGGCGGGTGCCGACCCGATCCTCGAGGCGAAGCGACGCGGCTCGGTGCTGGCGATCGTCCGGCTCGGCAACATCGACCTCGAAGCGCCGAACACCCCGGCGATGGATTCGCCCGATACGAACATGCTGCGGGCGTATCAGCAGCAGGTGGCCGCCCAGCAACAGCTCGTTGCCCAGCAGCAGCAAATGGCGATGATGCAGCGATTGGCGATGATGCGTGCGGGCATGGTGCCCGGTGGTCCCGGCGGCCAGCCGAACATGGCTGGCACGTTGCCCCCCGGCATGAACCCCGGCATGATGGCTCCCGGCATGAACCCCGGAGCGGCTCCGACCGTCCCGGTGAACCCCGGCACGACCACGTCCGTCCCGACGCCGCTCGTGCCAGGCTCCAACCCTGCCACGTCGCCGATCGGCAAGACGCCCTCCAACGGCACCTTCGGGTTGGTCCGGTTCCTGGGACAGTCGAACGGGAAGTAAGCCTCCTCTTCTAGTCGATCCAAGCCCACCCGTTGCGACGGGTGGGCTTCCTCGCCTCCCCCTACCTTCCGAGTCAAACCCATGACTCTCCTCCGCGCCTCGATCCTGCTCTCGCTCCTCACCCCGCTGGTCGCGTCGGCCCAGATGCCGACGCCTTTGCCCAATCGCGGGGCGACGCCGCTCCTGCATGTGCGGTTCAACGGTCCCGCCGGGATGAAGGCGTCGTTCTTCCAGGGGCGAGCGCCGGCTCGGACGTTCCCGGCCCCGGTCGCCGTCGGCCTTCGGCCCGGCTACTGTTACCGTGTCCGCCTCGACGGCTTCGCCGATCGGCCGGGGCTGTCGCTGTATCCCATGCTGGAGGTGCGAGGCAGCCTGTGCCTCCAGCCGCGCTTCAGCGCGGCGGGCTTCCCTGCTACCGTGGATATCACCCCCGCCGACATCGACGCCGCCATCGACGGTAAGCTCATCACCAAAGTGATCTACCTCGAACACCCCGACCGGGCAGAGCCGAAGGCGACCGTTCCGGGGCAGATCCTCGAAACGGAGATGCCGACCAACGCCGACATGCTCGCCGACGCCCGCTTGCGTGGGCGCGTCATCATCGTCCTCCGCATGGGCGAGCGCATCCCCACCGATCAGGAATTGATCTACGGCAACGTGCCGGGGACCATTCTCTTTCCGGGCCAGAGGGTCGTCGGCCCCGCCTACGCCCCGCCGAGCTTCCTGGGCGGCGGTCGCTGCGGCGACGAGGAGTGCCTCCGCGACGGCGGCGACCGACTGACCCCCGCCGGGTTCGACGCCGAGGGCAACCTCGCCGGACTCGACCCGGAGGACACCATCGCGGAGTACACCGACAGCCGAGGGAGACGAAGCCTCGCCTGCTCGAATCGCGTCTGCCTCACGGTCCCGCGCTTCGCGGCGTTGCGGAACGAACTGCCGTTGGCGAAGACCGAGAGCGTCATCCCGTTCGCCGACCGGACGCTCGTCAAACGCGGCCTGAAGGTCGAAGCAATCCAGCCCAACCTCACGGCGAAACAGACCGAGGCGACGAGCGGCTATCACTCCAAGATGCGGCCCTCGCAGAACGTGGCGAACCTGTCTCCGGGGTTGTTCCTCAAGCTCCAGATATTGCAGGCCCACCAACTCGACCTCGGCCCGATCGAGGCGCTCTGCACGAAGAAGGTTCTCACCCTCAGTCCCGTCCTCAAGGCGAAGCTGCTCCGGCAACTCGAACTGACGCGATCCCTGAGTGTCGTCTCGAAGGTCGCGGGGACGGAGGCGTCGATCGGCACCGCCGTCGTCGCCCGCGCGGAGAACGGCCCCGAGTTGTTCACCGCGACGATGACGACCCGCGACTTGACCGTCTGCTGCAACGAAGCGCCGATCCCGCCGGAGAAGCCGCTCGTCGTCGTCAAGTGTGCCGACCGGGGTGCGGCCCAGGTCGGAGACGTAGTTACGTTCTCGATCCGCTACAGCAACGTCGGCGGGCGGGCCATGACCGATGTAGCCGTCTCGGACAGCCTGTCGCCCCGCCTGGAGTACGTCGAGGGCAGCGCCGAGGCCGACCGCGACGCCGTCTTCACGATCCAGCCGAACGAGGCCGGCTCGTCCGTCCTCCGATGGGAGATCAGCGGGAGACTGCTGCCCGGCCAGAGTGGTCGGGTGCGGTTCAAGGTCCGGGTGAGGTGAGATCGACTCCATCGCCTACCAATAATTCCAAAGCGGATCTAACCACAGAGGCATAGAGGGCACAGAGGAATACACAGAAGGAAGGCAGAGTAAAGGCTGAAGAATGACTAACTTTCTGTGCCTTTCTCTGTGCCCTCTGTGCCTCTGTGGTTAGATCCGCCATCGGTCGCTCACATGCCAAGGTACTACGCTTCCCGTCATCAGCCTTCCTCACGAACGACGAACTCGACCGCGTGGGCCTCGCGCAGGTCGGGCACTTCCCAGCGCGACAGGAACCGACGTATCACCCCCTCCGGTACGGGCGAGGAGCGCTGGCGATTCTGCGCGAAGAGGAGGTGATGCGGAGGCTCGACGTAGACGATGCGGACATGGGCTTGGTAGGCGACGAACAGTTCGAGCAGCGGCCCCCGCTGCATACGACCGATGTTCGTGGCGTTCCAGACGAAGGGCAGGCCGGCGCGAAGCAGCTCCCGCGCTCGGCCCTTCGCCCGCTGGATCACCTCGCCCTGCTCGTCGCCCGGCTTCACGTCCATCTCGACGCGCAGCTCGTCGAGGGAGATCATCTCGCGATCGCTCAGGCGCGTCTTGACGTAATGGTCCTTCCCCGCCCCCGGAAGGCCGGACATCAGCACGACCTCCGACTTCGGGCGGAAGAATGCGGGCGTGTCCTGGCGGCGGCCTTCCTCGAGGAAGTACAGCACCCGCGCATGGTCCGACGCGAACGCCTGGGGCGACTGGTACGACCCCAACTCGCCCATCTGCTCGCGGAAGAGCGCGACGTTGTCGAGCAACCGTTGTTGGTCGGCGCAGACCCGGCCACGGACGTCGGCCTCGGCCAGGATCGCGAGGTGGTCCGCGCGGGCGCGGTAGCTCGACTCGATGGCCTGACGTTCGAGATCGGGCCGATCGATGAAGTAGTACGGCAGTTGATGCACGCCGATCAGCCCGGCGACGCGCTCACGCAGGGCGAACGGCGCGGACTGCTCCCAGAGGATGCCCCGCGCCAGGATCGCGCCGCGCCGCGAGTGGCCGCGCGTGCGGATCCGGCCGTCCTCCAGGCGCGAGCATTCCGGCTTGGCGACATCGTGCAGCACCGCCGCCGCGAACAGCACGCGGCGGTCTTCGGCGGGTAGCGCACGCCATGCGTCGAGCGCGAGCAACTCCTCGACGACCATGCGCGTGTGGACCCAGACATCGCCCTCGGCGTGATACTCCGGATCCTGGGCGCACCCCTCCATGTCACGAATCCAGGGGTATTCGCGGTCCATCTCCTCCCAGGCGAGTCGCCAATCCGGGGCGGTCGGCGTGTAATCGAAAAGGCACGTCACGGCCCACCTCCGATGAAGACTCCCAGGCGATGCTTCGCAGACACCCCCCGGCGTCTCCGGGTTCGTCGGCGGAGGAATACGCCCTGGGAGTCCTCTCGGGTGAAGAGTCGGTCATCCCTCATCGTCCGCCGAGTTCGCGTCGGTGCTTCGCCGTGTCGCGTTCCAGCGCGTCGCGCGAGGTGAACTTCAGGAGTTTGGCCCGCATGACCATCCGGTAGCGCTTGCCGACTGCGTAGTCAGTGATATAGAACTGGAAGTCCCACGCGGGGTTGCCGGTGCCCCCGCCGGACGGCGATTGCGTCAGGCGGACGCGGTCGGTGGGGCGGAACATCTGCACGAAGGCGACATCGCCGTTCAGCCCGTAGTACCACGGCTCCCGATAGCGAACTTTCGACAAGTTGAACGCGAGGGACAGCGGGAACGCCTTGTCATGGGTGAAGACGCGCTCGTCGTCCCAGGCGGGGTGCGTCGGGTCGGTCCCGTGCTTGGGAGAGGTGGCCTCGATCCAGCGCTTCTTCTCCGCCTTCTCACCGACCCCGTGTCCCTTGAAATGGATGGCACCGGACTTCGGCTGGTTGATGTAACTGGCCCAGAAGAGGCCGATGTAGCCGTTGCGGAAGGTCTTTCGGCGCGGGATGCAGTCGATGGTCAGTTCGATCGTCCCGTCCTCGAGCAACTGGTAGCGCTGGCAACTCTCGAGGCCGAAGTGGGGGGTCGGTGCCTGATACAACTCCGCAGTGTGGTCGTCGATCAGGCGGAGCTGCATGGGGGCGTGGCGTGGCTCGTAGAGGACTTTGGTCGCCTGGACCGTACCGTCGTGGATGTGTTCGAAGTTGAGGCCAGCGACGGCGGGGACGAAGAAATTCTCCTTCCGGCCCGCGCCGCGCAGGGCCGCCACGCCACTGTAGCCGGCGCGGTGTTTGGGCAGGATCGCGTCATCGACTGCCTGGTTGTCCACGATCACCGCCTCGACCCCCGCCCGTCGGAGGATCGTGTAGGGCTTGTCCGCCACTCGGTAGCGCTGGGATGGGTTGGACAGCGTCGTCCCCTTCGCGGGCACGACCCGGCTGACGCCGAAGGTGCGAGGCCGGTTCTCTGGGTCGGCCTGGAGAAGAGTTCCCACCAGGATCGAGGCCAGGATGAGCAGGATTCGCGATCGCATGAGATGCTCCTCGAAGAGGCGGCGGAGGCGGTTCTCCTCGTTGTATCGACTCCTCGGGCGACGAGGACGAACTCGCCAGGTCGGGGGCCATCCGCTGGGCTATCACCCCGGCAGGGGAGTTGTTCGAGGAGAAGGGGGAAAGTGCGAAGGGAGGGTTTCGGGGCCAGGCTTCCTTGCATTCGCCCTTGCCCGCAGGCGGCGCAGAGGGTTTTGAGCGTTTTGAGCGTTTTGAGCACACCTCGAACTCCTGGAGACACTTCCCAGGTGCCGCCAACGGGTGCCGATGAGCGTTTCTAGGGTTTCCAGGGTTTCTAGCGAGGCACGAGATGGTGTGTGAGGAACATTCGTGCCGTGGTAATATGGAAGGAACATCGATGCCAACAGAACACCCCAACACATTCGGAACACTTCTCATGGCTGCTTTCCGCACTCTCTCCGTTGCCCTCCTCTGGGTATCGTCCGTGAGCGTCGTCTTGGCCGAAGAGGCGAAAGCGAAGATCACTCACTCGTTCCTGGCGACGGGCGGGGAGACCTTCCTCCTCGACGGGGCGGGCAAGCAAATCTGGAAGTACGACCACCCCTCGCGGGACGGCTGGATGATGCCCAAGGGGAATGTCCTCCTGGCACTCGGGAAGGGGAAGAAGTACCCAGGCGGGGCCGTCGTCGAAGTCACCCGCGACGGCAAGATCGTCTTCGAGTTCGCGGGCACCCAGTCGGAGGTGAATACGGTCCAGCCTCTGGAAAAAGGGAACATCCTACTCACCGAAGCCGGCGCGAAGCCTCGCCTGTTGGAGATCGACCGCAAGGGGAAGATCCTCGTCGAGGTGCCTCTCCAGGCCCAGACGCGCGACCACCACCTCCAGACGCGCATGGCCCGCAAGCTCGCCAACGGGAACTACCTCGTGCCCCAGCTGCTCGACAAGGTCGTCCGGGAATATACCCCGGCCGGCAAGGTCGTCTGGGAGGCGAAGACGCCGCACTGGCCGTTCACCGCGATCCGGCTCGACGACGGCAACACCCTCATCGGCTGCACTTTGGGGAACCTGGTTATCGAGGTCGATGCGAAGGGCAAGACGGTCTGGCAGCTGACCAACGACGACCTACCGGGCAAGCCCATTAACGACGCCTGTGGGGTGCAGCGCCTTCCCAACGGCAACACCGTCATCACCAGCCACCACGCCACCTCGGGCCAGACCAAACTCTTCGAGGTGACGCGCGAAAAGAAGATCGTCTGGACCCACAAGGACGACCGCAAGTCCGGCATCCACCACTTCCAGATCCTGGACACTGCCGGCAAGCCGCTGGAAGGTCGTCCCCTCCGGTGAAGTTCGACGGAATGCGATACTCCGCGTTGACACTTCGGGCACCAGAGGATATAGCCCAACAGCCGAGCGAGAAGCATGCCTCTGCGGAAAGTTCGGTTTCTAGTGGACATCCGGCAGCGGGGAAGTTAAGCTAACCTTGCCACTTCATTCATATGAAGGGGCCGAACGAGCCGCCGCGCTCGATTCGCCTTCCTCGCCGGCCGTTATCGCCCACAACCTGGGCCTGAGACATTCGAGAACTACCTGGCATCGGACGAGTGCGCCCGTACTCCGTTCGGTTGCTTCGGAAAGCTCGCCCCGAGCTTGCTTCGCCGTCTCGACTCGTCGCACCATCAGGCTCACGCTACCGGAGGCATTGTCGCCCCCGGCCCCACCGCGCGGGACTTCGCCGTCTCCTCGGCATCCCGTGCCCCTAACCTTGGAGGACAGTCCAAAATGCCCTCGATTCGCTTCCGCTGTTCTGGATGCAACGCCCGCATCAAAGCCCCCTGGGAACTCATAGGGCAGTCTCGTATCTGCCCTGGCTGCGGGAATCGCTTCGTCGTCCAGCTCCAAAAGCCAGATGACTCCGACCCCCTGCTCGTGCCCGGCAACTGGGCTGCGAATAATGACAATCGTACCAACGCCTGATCGCGAGAGAGTGTGGTACAGCTTTCGGGAAGGTGTTAGGGTGGGTCGAGCGGAGCGAGGCGCCCCTATGCAAAACGGAAGGCGAGCGTCAGAACTTTCTCCCCTATATTCGGGGGCATTGGTATCTACACGAGAGAAAAGGTGAGGTCTCCCAGCGTCCGACCCCACCCCCCAGCCCCCTCCCCTAAAAGGGAGGGGGAGCCGGAGGCATGTCTGAAGGCGTGA
>JANXSH010000168.1 GCA_025356615.1 Planctomycetia bacterium
GTCCTTCGCGACCTCGTAGCCGGAGCTGGAGACGGCGAAGTAGACCTCTCGCCTCATCAGCCCCGGCTCGTGGAACGCGACGAAGCCGCCGCTGTCGGTGTGGTGGACGATGTCGTTGACCGTGCGGAGTTCGACGAGCGGCACGCCTCGCCCCGTCGCCGAGTCGATGACGCGGATGCCGAAGTACGGGGCGGCGACGGTCGGCAGAGGCGGCGGGGCGGCGGCGTGGAGGAAGAGGGACAGGGCCGCGAGCGTGAGACGCGCCTTCATCGGAGAGGCTCCCGGGAATAGTCTCCCCTCGCTTCCTGTACTCAGGGGGCGAGGGTTCGGGGGTGAGGAGGTCGGGTGCGTCTTATCCGGTCCCCCTCTCCCCTGAGTACAGGGGCGAGGGGACCGGATAAGACGCCGAGCGCTCTACTTGCCCTGGCCCTTCGACACTTCCTTCGCCTTCTCCCGCACGTCCCACGTCACGCGCACCCCCTCGGCTTCGCGGACGAGCGATCGGCCGTCGGGCGAAAAGTACGTCTTGCCGCCGAAGTAGGTGGCGAAGGGCGGAAATGCCAGTCGGTGCCGGACCCGTCCGGTGGGGATGTCCCAGACGCGGACCACGCCGTCGGCGTGGGCGATGGCGACGGACTTCTCGTCGGGGCTGACCCAGAAGTCGCCGCAGGGGACGTTGCCGCCGATCGCGGCCGTCTCCTTCGAGGTCTTCAGGTTCCAGACGCGCAGGCAACTGGCCACGCCGCTGTAGCGATCGCCGCGCAGGTAGAAGGTGGCGGGGAATCGGTCGCTCTTGTCGGGGCGGACCTGGTAGAGTCGCCCCCCGTCGGCCGAGACGTGGACCTTGTGAGACGGGCAGTCGAACTCGTGCAGCTTCGTCGATTTGGCCTTGTCGAGCAGCCACATTTGTTGCTTCAGGTGGTTGAGGTGGTGCAGCCAGCGACCGTCGGGCAGGCGCAGATACATGTTGCCGAGGTTGACCCTGTCCCCCTCCCACTCGACCTTCTTGGGTTCGGGGAAGAGCGGGGCGAGCTTGCTGGGCCGGGCCAGCGACCGCACCTTCCCGGTGGCCAGGTCGAGCATCAGCGGGGCGACGACGTGCGCCCGGCGGTCGGCGCGGTTGGTCGGGAACACCAGCGCCTTCTTGGCGTCGGCGGTCACGCTGGCCCCGAAGTTGTACAGCAAATCGCCCCGATAGTGCTTCACATAGGTCACGTCCTCGCCCAGACTCCACACGATGAAGGCGGCGTCCTTCTCCGTGGAGAGCAGCCGGCCGTCGGCGAGGAACTCCAGGGAGTGGATTTCGCTCTTGGGTTCGCGCAAATGATGGGCCAAATTCTGCCCGTTCTTCAGGTCGATGACCATGATCGACGGTGCCTCTTTCGCGCCCTGCGGGTTCGCCTCGAACGGGGAGCTGACCGCGAGGTATCGGCCGTCGGCGCTCAGGGCGAAGTGATCGCCGGTCCCCCTGGGGACCGAAACGCCCTTCCCTTCGGGGAACTTGGCGGTCGGGTCGATGAGGGTGATACCGCGGTACTCGCTACCCGCGCTACACACGGCGAGCGTCTTGCCGTCGCGCGACAGGGCCAGGCCGCACGGCGCGCCCTGGAGTTTCAGGAGCGTGCGGATCGCCTTGCCGGTGGCGTCGAACGTCTTTACGTCGAAGCCGTCCGTACGCAACTTGTCGCCGCCTCGCTCCGACTTCCCGTCGTTCGGCAGATACCGCGTGTTCAGCGTCACCAACGTCTTGCCGTCGTGCGACAGGGTCCACATCTGGGCGCGAATCCGGGCGTCGATCTTCCCCGCCTTTACGTCCCAGATGCGCACCTCGTGGTGTCCCGAGTAGAGCTTGGTGCTGTTGGGCGACAGGACCGGCCGCTGGCTCCCCCCGTAGGACGACGCCTCGAATCGCTGCACGAGTTTGCCGGTCGTCAGCTCCCACATGCGAATCGTGGAATCGCTGGTCCGGCTGAGCGTCACGAGGTACTTGCCGTCCCGCGAGAACGAGCCGTCGGAGACGCCATCGGGATGCAGGAATCGCACGTCCCCCTCGACCCTGGCCGGCTCCAGGACGGGGGCGTCCTGGAACTTCGGGTCGTCTGCGTCGGCGGCCGCGATCGCGGGGAGGAGCAACAGCAGAATCGCGGCGAATGGTCGACTCATAGCAAATCCTCTCGGAGCGATGAACGACGGGACGGGGCTGCACCCATTGTAGGGCCGGCTGGCGAATCCGGCGGCACTTACGCCTCGCGCCGCTGCGGCCACGCGATCAGCTGCACCCATTGTAGGGCCGGCTGGCGAATCCGGCGCTGCCTCCGACCCTCATTTCCGCTATGCTCTAGGAAGGAAACGAGAGCAGGAGGAGTCGAGCCAGTGCCGTCTCAGAGCTTGCGGTCGGGTGGCGACCCGCATCACGAATATACGCAGCGACGAAGCGACCGTCAGGAGCAGGCCGCCCGGCAGTTCCGACGCGAACGCCTCGTGGGCAATGCCCGCGTGGTCGTCTTCCTCCTGGGACTGGTCGCCGGGTACTTCGCGCTGGCGACACCCTACCTCCACCCCGGCTGGCTCGCGCCGTTCGTCGTCGGCTTCGGGGCGCTGCTGTTCGCCCACGAGTCCGTGACGCGGGCCTGGCACCGGGCCACTCGCGCCGTCGGATTCTACGACGCGAGTCTCGAGCGCCTCGGCGACGACTGGCGCGGCAAGGGGCAGCAGGGGCTGGAGTATCAGGACGAGAAACACCCCTACGCGGCGGACATCGACCTGTTCGGGTCCGGCTCTCTGTTCGAGCTGCTCTGCACGGCGCGGACGCGCACGGGGGAAGACACCCTCGCGGGCTGGCTGCGCGGGCCTGCCGCCCCGGACGAGATCCGCGCCCGCCAGGCGGCCGTCGCCGAACTCTGCGACCAGCTCGACCTGCGCGAGGATCTCGCCCTTCTCGGCAGCGACCTGCCCGTCGGGGTGGACTTCTCGGGCGTCGCCGCCTGGGGCCGATCGCCGGTCCTCCTGAAGGGGTGGTGGCCCTGCCTCGTCGCGCTGGTGCTGGGTGTCGCCGCGATGGTCTGTCTGGGCGGCTGGCTCTACGCACTGTTCTCCGTCCCAGTGCCCGATGAGCCGCTCGACTTCTGGCAGCGGGCCGGCGCGTTACCCTTCGCGGTCGTGCTGCTCCTCGAGGGAGGGTTCGCGGCGCTGTTCTATCGCCGGGTCCAGAGTGTGCTGGCGAGCGTCGGGCAGCGTGGGCGGGATCTTTCCATGCTCTCGGCGGTACTGGCGTGCCTCGAAAAAGCGACCTTCCGCTCGCCGCGCCTCGTCGAACTGCACCGCGACCTGACCGAGGGCGACCACACCGGCTCGCCGCCGTCGCAGCGCATCGCGGCGCTGGGCAACCTCATCGATCTGCTGAACTCGCAACGTAACCAATACTTCATGCTGTTCGCGCTGCTGCTCCTGTGGGGCACGCAGATGGCCCACGCCATCGAGCGCTGGCGGTCGCACTCCGGGCCGTCGATCGGCCGGTGGCTCGACATCGTCGGGCAGTTCGAGGCGCTCTGCGCGCTCGCGGCGTTCGCCCACGCCAACCCGGCGAACCCCTTCCCCGAGATCGTCGAGGCAGGGCCAGTCTACGACGCCGAGGGGTTGGGGCATCCCCTCCGGCCCGGCGGGCCGGGGGTTCGGAACGACCTGAAGCTCGGCGAGGCGACGCACGTCCTGATCGTCTCCGGCTCCAATATGTCGGGCAAGAGTACGTTCCTGCGCACCATCGGCGTCAACGCCGTCCTGGCCCTGGCCGGTGCCCCCGTCCTCGCCCACCGCATGCGGATCTCGCCGCTGGCGCTGGGCGCGACCCTCCGCATCCAGGATTCGCTCCAGGAGGGACGGTCGCGCTTCTACGCGGAGATCCTTCGTGTCAAGCAAGTCGTGGACATTTCGCGCGGGCCGATCCCGCTGTTGTTCCTACTCGACGAAATCTTCGCCGGCACGAACTCGCATGACCGCTGCATCGGGGCCGAGGGCGTGGTGCGCGGGCTGGCGGCGACCGGCGCGATCGGCCTGGTGACGACGCACGACCTCACCCTCACGCACATCACCGACAGCCTGGGGGGCAAGGGGAGCAACGTCCACTTCGCCGACCAGTTCGACGAAGGCACCTTGCAATTCGACTACCAGCTCCGCGAGGGCGTCGTGAAGAACAGCAACGCCCTGGCGCTCATGCGGGCGGTGGGGCTGGAGGTGTAAGCTTTTCCGCTCACGGTGTCGAGGGGTGAGTAGGTGAGTAGGCTCGGCTGGTTCGCGACCGGGCCGATCGGGTAGACTCTTCTCTGAACCAATCCAGGGAGGGGATGCCATGAAACCGTTTGCGCGTGGGCGACTCGTCGCGGTCGTTGTCGGGTTCGCGCTGCTCTCGTCGCTGCTCGCCGGGGAGAATGATACGTCGTGGATCACGAAGCAGGCCGCGCGCCTGCGCGCGGGCGACACCGACGAGTGGCGCAAGATCCCCTGGGCGAAATCGCTCTCGGCGGCGGCGGCGGAGGCCCGCGAGGAGGGCCGGCTGCTGTTCATCTTCTCGCACGAGGGCAACATCGACACGGGCCGGTGCTGAAACGGTGCCCGCGACATGAGGGTGAGTTCACTCTCCGACGGGCGCGTCATCCGGCTGATCTCCGACCACTTCGTCGCGGTCTGGGTCTCGCGCGACAACTACCAACTTCCCGACGCG
>JANXSH010000179.1 GCA_025356615.1 Planctomycetia bacterium
CCCGCACGGGGAGAGACGCCCCTGTCGTTCGTGCGTCACGGTTCCCCGAAGGTTCCCTCTGCCGCCTTCTCCTTACTCTCGATGTTGCTCCGAAGCATCGTGAGGACGATCTTGTCGTCGCGCTTGACCGTTAGCCGGGTGAAAACCAGCCGTCCGGCGACCTTCTTGTACTCGGTGAAGAACGCCGTGTAGGTCGCCTCGACCTTGCCGGATTCCGTGATGCGCATCTCGGCCTTGGCCGCGAGGTGTGTCTTCTTGTCGAAATAGAGGTCCATTTCGGGCATCCCCTTGCGGGTGACTTTGACGCCGACCGTGAGCATGTCATCGACTTTCAGTTCGCCCAGCGGGGCCAACTTCGTCTCGCGATCGAGCAGCGGCGTGAGGGTCTCCGCGAGGCGGAGGCCAATGAAGCCTTGGCGCAAGGGGGTGAGGAGGTCGGCCTTCAACTCCGTGGACTTCTGCCCGTTGCCCTGGATCCAGCCGCGCTTACCGTCGAGGACGAGGACGACGTTCAGGGCCTGATCTCCCGCCGTCAGGTCGCTCTTCCAGTGGAGCTTGTCGAGTCCCTGCACGGCCCAGTCGTTTTTGATCGTGTGCTGAGTATCGCCGAGTCGGATCGTGCCCCGGCTCGTGCCCGACAGGGACTGTTGCGAGGCGAGGAGTTTCGCCCCGCCAGCGGCGGTGAGGGCGCGATCGATGATCCGGCGTGCGGCCTTCGTCTCGTCGGCCCCGACACCCGAGCCGATGGAAAGTGTGAAGGCGAGAACCAGTGATCGAAGTCGCATGGGAGCCTCACGCCGGGGGTGATTCGGAAAGCTCGACCTCGAGGTCGGAGCGGCGACACAGGCGGGCGTCGCGCGTGCCGCGAACCATCTCGTAGATGCCGGGGCACTCGAGGGACTCCCCGGCGGTCAGACGACAGGCGTGCTTCTTGGCGCGGGCACCGGCGAGTTGCGCGGGCAGGCACTCCGTGCAGGAGAGGGCGTAGGTCTTCAATTCCTGGGTGACGCCGTCGCTCCAGCAGGACGCGATCTTGTACTGGGCGAGCCGATCGCAGCAGCCGGAACACAGGACGCGATAGGGGGGCATGGGCATGGGGTCACGCGCGGTCAGTCGTGTTCGAAGGGGAGTGGCTCGCCGTGGATCTGCGCCAGGGCGTTCATGGCCGCACGCTGCTCGGCCTCCTTCTTGGTTCGGCCCCAGGCGGCGGCGTGCGTGAATCGCCCGATGAGGGCGGCGATCTTGAAGCACTTGCTGTGATCGGGGCCTTTCTCGTCGAGCATGATGTATTGCGGGGTCGCGCCGAGTTCGCGCTGGGCGACCTGCTGGAGGACCGACTTGAAGTTGCCGCCCGAGTTGCCCTCGTCGATGGATTCGATCTCGGGGCAGAGCTGCTCGAGGATGAACTCGCGGGCCGGCTCGAGGCCGCCGTCGAGGTAGATGGCCGCGATCATCGACTCGTACACGTCGGCGAGCATGCCGTCGGGGACGTTGTCGGACAGGTGGGCGTTCAGGCCGCGACCGAGGAACAGGAACTCGCCGAGGCCGAGTTCGCGGCTGAACTGCGCGCAGGCGCGACGACTGACCACGCTCGACTTGACCTTCGTCATGTCGCCTTCCTCGTATTCGGGAAAGCGAATGTAGAGTTGTTCGCAGGTGATGAGGCCGAGGACGGCGTCACCGAGGAACTCCATGCGCTCATTAGAGGAGAGCCGAGTGTTGGCCCCGCTGGCGTGCGTGAGGGCGGATCGCAACAGGTCCGGCTGTCGGAAACGGTAGCCGATCGCTTCCTGGCAGCGTTCCAGGATGTCGGCTTCGACGGTGGTTGATGATTCCTGTGGCATGGCCTATCGCCGTCAGCGGATGATTGGGGTGATGTATGGACGGTATCAGCCCGCGTCGTTCTTGTCAACAGCCCGCACGAGTCTTGGTGGGACCAGGGTGTACGACACGGTTCGAGCGCGAGGGGCGTGATGTCGTCGAAGAGGTGCCGAACGACCCGGACATCACAAGGGCTACCTCGAACCCTGCCCGTCTTTCCCACACGACGACCTCGGACGAAACCCCCAATACACCCAGAACCCTAGGACGATGAGCGACTCCCCCGAGTTCTGGGCCTTTGGGGCGATTCTCGGGCGGAGTCCCAGAACGCATGGGTGGCCCCCCGAGTCGGGGCCGCACACCTCCCCCCCGTTTCGCGGGTAGACCAGACCTCCCTCCGAATCGACCCGCACGCTCGAAACGCTCGAAACCTCATGACGATGAGCGCCACAGCCAGGTCTCGAGCGTTTCGAGCGTGTTCTGGGCCGCTGGCGCGTTCAGGAAGGCTCGACTCGAGTCTCGTCGTCCCTCGGGTAGTGCGTCACTCCATCGACAACGCTCTGATCCTCGCGCTCGAACCATGTCGCACACCCGTGTGACCACTTCATCGCTTCGCGACCAAAGCTCTCCCTCTGGAGAACGCGGCACTCCGCTGCGCATCGTTCGCGAATCCCAGGCACGCCGGCGAAGGCACTACAGGTAGCCCCGGAATCGCCGTCGGATACGGGAACCCGATCGCCCCGAGTTTGCCGCCGGCCAGTTGCACGACAGCGGCAAGGGCCACGTCGCGCAACTCGGCACGCAACGTAGTCCGGCCGAGGGCATAGGTTCCGACGAGTGTCTCGTCCAC
>JANXSH010000199.1 GCA_025356615.1 Planctomycetia bacterium
AGACCATCTTCCTCGATTTCCAGGGCGGTGCCCCGGAGCAGAATTTCGTGTACCAGGCTCCCCTGTCATCGACGACGGGCGGCACCGCCGACGCCATCCTCGAGTCGGGCGGGCCTCGCAACCTACGCAACTGGGACACGCCGGCCTTCGATCTGGATGGGAAACCCTTCTCCTTCAGCGCGGCGGAACAGGCGGTCATCAAGGAGGTCTGGCAGCGCGTGGCCGAGGATTTCGCCCCGTTCAACGTCAACGTGACCACCGATTGGGGCGGGTCGCTGACCGACCGGAACATGCTGCGGGTCATCGTGGGCGGCCGATCGGTCAGGGCCGAAGGGATGGCCGACCCCTACGGCCTGAGCCAGCTCGCTTCCATGAAGAACGGCGGTCCGAACGTCGCCTTCGTGTTCGCGGACAGCCTCGAGGCGTTGGGCGGCCATTTCGCGACGATGGCGGCCAACGTGGCGTCGCGCGAGGCGGGCCACGCCTTCGGACTCGAATATCAGACACGGAGTGAAATCATTCCCGGTGACAAGATCATGGGCACACATATCGGCAGCGAACTGAGCCGGTGGGCCCAGGGCAGCGTTCCCATGGCGTTCTGGCAGGACGACCTGAAGATCCTGACCCACGCGCTCGGCATTCGAGACGACGACCACGGCGAGTACGGCGGCTTCACGCCGCTGGGCGACCTGGACGCGACGGGAACGCTCCGGGGCCAGGGCATCATCGGCATCCCGTTCGCGCTCCGCGAGGCCGATAATCCCGGCCCCGAGCCGGTCGATGTGGATACGTTCTCGTTCCAGACCTCGGGGGGCCGGATCCGATTCGCGGCGCAGGGGGTCGGTGCCGGCCAGAACCTCGAAGTGCGGCTCGAAATTTGGTCCTCGCTCACCCAGGTCGGCAAGTCGCCCATTTGGTGGGAATCCGGCAGCCTCGATGCTGCGCTGACGTTGAACCTGCCCGCAGGAACCTACTACGTCAAGGTGAGGGGCGGGGCCGGGTTCCAGTACGGCAACCTCGGGCAGTATGCCCTCAGCATTACGGACGCCCGCTCGGTCTTTACGCTCGACTCGCCTGGGGCTAGTTGGCTGACCGCCGGGAGCATCGAGCCGATCACCGCGAACCCGTGGCTGGGCGGCACCACGCTACGAGCGGGGTCGGTGGATTCCGCCGGCCTCTTCGTGGAGGCGGTTCGGGCCGTCGAGGGCGATCGTGCGGACGATGTCCCGTCCGAACTCGCTTCCCTGTCGTCGGTGAACGACGGCGTGCCCTCGGACGCCGACCTCGCCGCCGTGTTCGGGACGCCGTTCGACCCCGCGTCCGACCTCTGGGTGGCATCCATCCCTGACTCGGACATCCCGGCCGTGCAGGATGGTGGCGATCCGGCCTTCCAGGTGAACGGAGCGTCCGGGATCGACGATCAGCAGGCCCAGACTGCCCTGAAAACCGTTTAATCGGATTCGCCGGATCCTTTCGCCTCCGCGTCCCCTGCGAGATGCGACTCCTCCGGTCGCGTCAGGAACCCCCAGCGTAGCGCCTGGTCTTGCGTGTAGTCCTTGCCCAGCGTCAGCGCCGTCATCGCCTTCGCCATCTCGTAACCCAGGTAGAACGCATGGGATGCGTCGATCGGCTCGCGCGCCGACATCGCGGCGAATAGCGCGAAGGGGTCGGCATCCGTCAGGTGCATCCGGCCGTTCATCGCGTGGATCACGCCGTCCTCGGCGAACAGGCGGAAGTTGCGGTCGGTGATCCGTGAGGCGAGTTCGGCGAGCGTCTCCGCGCCGTGACGATGCAGGCGCGGATCGCGCAGGAGGACGAGGTCCGGCTCGAGGTGTTTCGGCAAGACGCGGCGCGTCCAGGCGTGGAAGACCAGGCGGCGCGCGAGGTCCAGTTCCCGGACACAACTTCGGCTCCAGTTGATGACTTCCGTCGTCAAGACGCTGCGGATGCCGACTTCTTGGCAGAAGCCGAGGAGCATGACGTTGACGCCGGCGCTGTCCACGTCGGTCAGCTCGGTCAGGTTGCCGACCCCCATCATCATCTCGGCGTCGGGGTAGCGTCTTCGCACCTCCAGGTAGCGCCCCAGCGAGGCGGCGAAGCCCATGCCGATCGGCTCGAGGATCGGGTCGATGCGGAAGCGCACGCCGAGCGCCGTCAGCCGGTCGAGCGTCGAATCCAGGCCGGTCAGATCGGCGGGCACGTCGGGCAGGGCGACGACTTCGACGCCCCAGTCCGCCGCCCGATCGACGTTCGTGCTGTTGACCGACAAGACGAGTTCGGCCCCCGCGCCGATGGCGAGTTCGACTTCCCGAGGGTCGAAGCTATCGATCGAGACGCGCATGCCGTCCGCGCGGAGCGCGCGGACGGCATCGCCCACCCCGGCCCAGGTTCCGCCGGGATCGCAGCCCACGTCGATGAGGTCCGCCCCGGCATCACGGAACGCGCGTGCCTGATCGAGGAAGGCAGCCATCGTCAGGCGCGGGGCGTGATTGATCTCGGCGAGGATGGCGATGTCATACGCGCCGTACCCCTCGCGGGGGTCGGCCTTGGTGTTGAAGAATGCGGGCAGGTCGCGGAGATCCTTCGGCCCGCGATCGACCGGGAGGCCGGTCGCCTCGGCGAGCAAGGCCGAGTCGCCGGCGCAGAGGCCGGGGAGGACGATGCGGTCGATGCCCGGCGGGGGCGTGAAGTGTCGGACGATCCACGGCACGGTGGCGAGGGCGACGACGGTGATCGGCAGGACGCCGACCGTGAAGTCGAAGCCCGCAGGGGAGGCGATCTCGCCGAGCATCCGCCGGAGGGAAGGCTCGGCAAGTTTGCCGGTCAGGAACAGGAGGTGTGGCCGCGCTTGCACGGTCAAAAGCTATCCAGAAAGCAGGAATTTAGCCACCGATGAACACAGATGAAAGACTCGATGTGTAGGGCATTGCAAGAGAACGCCAACTTGCAAGAGAGCAGTTCTTTCTGCGGACGAACACGACGCGCCGTCAACTGTCCGCCTCAACTTTTCGCAGCACGACTTGGCGAGCGCCGGATGATGTTATTTGGTAGCGGAGACCGAATCTTGTTCCGGGCAATTCTCTATGTAGTTCCACGATTTCAGGCCAAACTAACAACAAAGCAGCCAGCTTGTCTCTCCCCGGCCTCTGGTGCAGTTTCGACCCAAACAAAACGTGCGTTATCTCATTCTCCTTGCACAATCGCGGTAGTTTCCCACCCCGGCTCGGACGGTTCTTACCGCTATCGGCCGAGATAACGATCCAACCTTGTCCCTTCATCGCCGGAATCCACTCGTCGTCATGTGTCCCGCTAGCGAAGTGGTCCAGGATGTGTGCGAACTCACAACCGGCTGGGACAAGTTGCTGCAACTCCTCCATCATCGGCTTGCCCAAACATTCATCGAATAGGAATTTTGCCAACGCACTCACGCGGCAGATTTACCCAAATGCTCGACAAAGAACTTGTAGGCTGCATCCGCCTCTTGTACCGGAATTCCGTAAACCTTCGCAGCCTCTGGAACGCCCCCCTCTGCCCTGATCGCATCACAGATCGTTGCCGCCGAATAACCACTCGGTAGCATCGGCTCGCCGAAATGGACCTTCGGGTTCATCACGATTTGCACATTCGCGAATTTGTAGATGTTGTACAAGTTGGCGAGACCGCTCTTGCTGAAGGTGAGGTTCTCCAGGTAGCCCTCGACGAAGCGGAACAACCCCTGTGCCTGAGATCCCGCGATCTCGAAAAGGTCATCACCTGGCGGCTCGAGTACGAGGTCGTCACCCAGCAGGTAGGCACAATGCTTTCTCGCAAAAGGGTAATTCAGCCCGAAAGTCTTCTCGGCGACCTTGATAGCGTTTCGAATCTTCGGCAACGAAACTTTCTTCATGATCCTTATTTCGCGGATCGCCAACGTCTGGACGAAATCGAGAAAAGAGACCTGCTTTTCGGAGGGATCGAATTGGGGAGTGAGTACGGACTCCCCGGTGCCACTACCGAACAACCACCGGGCCATCTTCTGGGTCGAGACGCGAGCATACATGGCTGCTTCGGGAAGCGTGTACAAGCCGTGGCCGAGGTATTTCTGCAATGTTGTCGCCATGACGGCCCTTGACAGATATCTGGGTTGTGATGGAATGGGCATTCATCCAACAGTATCCAGCACGATTGGGTGTTCATCTGTGTTCATCTATGGCTCATTCTTCTTTTGGAGAGCCACTCACTCGCGGGAGTTGGCTTGCCACCACTTCAGCCACGCCGCGATGGCCTCCTTGCGCTGCGACACCGTCGCCTCGTCGTCCGGGCCGAAGTCCTTGCCCGTGAGCTTCTTCAAGGCATGAAGGGCGGCCCGGCGGACGACCGGTTCGGGGTCGCTGAGTCGCTTGATGAGGTCGGGTACGTGGGGCCGATTCTTCTTGGCGGCAGTGGCGAGTGCGGCTGCCCGACGGATCTCCGGCTCGTCGTCGTCGAGGTATTCGCGGAGCGTGTCGGGCTTCATGCGCGTGAGGCGCTCGGCGAGGGCCACGCGGGCTTCCTTGCGTGCGTCGCCGTCGAGGCGTGAGATGGAGGCGACCAGCGCCTCGGTGTAGGCGACGCCGCGCGTGTCGCGCAGCTCCTTGAGAACCTCGGCGCGGCGCTCTTTCGTCGATCGGAGGAGGTCGTCGCCGAGTTTGGCGGCGGCCTTCTCCTCGGCGGTTCGCGGCGACTTATCAGCCGTGTCGGGGATTACGACTTTCGTCGGCTTCGCGCTATCGCCGGAGGACGGCGACTTCTTCTCGCCGGGGTCGGACTTCTTGCCGATGCCCGTCTTGTCGAATGTCGGGGGATTGGTGCGGAGGGCGTCACCACCGACGCCACCGGGGCGGAGGAGTCTACCCGGATCCTTCAGCCCGGCCAGGCCGCTCGAGAGGTCGCGGGTGAAGTTGGCCTTCTTGAGGAACAGCAGCGCGAAACAGGTGTCGGCACCCGAATCGGCGTATTCGCCCCGCCAGGACCCATCCTGGTTTTGGTTGGTGAGTAGAAGTTCGGCCCCCCAGGCGTACCAGTCCTTCTTGCCGATCGTCTCGAGTTTGAGGGCGACCGCCACGCGCTCCAGGGACCAGAGGTAGTAGTACCCCTTACCACTCATCGGAGCGATGCCGACTCGACCCGCGTTCCCGTCCCACCCGACCGGCGTGCCGACGGCCTCGGCCAACGCTTGGAGGGCACCCTTGATCTTCGCGTCGCTGCTGATGTCACGCGCCTTGGCGTCGGGATCCTTGCGTTTCTTGATGTCGAGGGCACTGCCGTGACCGAAGGCGAGGCCGAGGATTCCCGCGCAGGTCATCGTGGGCATACCGCCCGTCCCCATCATTCCGGGCATTCCCGGTATCATCGTGTAACTCCAGGTGCCCCCCGCACTCTGCGACGCCCGGAAATACTGGTCCGTCTTGATGAGCGCGGCCTGCGTCGGCACGCCGTAGCGTCGGCCTACCCAGAGGCCCAGGATCGCGAACTGGGTGTTCGAGTTGTCGCCGGACTCCATCATCCCCGGTCGGCCCACGCCTCCCCGATTGATGAGTTGGAGTTGGGCCTGGATCGCGGGGGCGAGATCCTTGACGGTTCGCTTCCCCGTGGTGGGCATCTTGTCGAGGTTGCGGCCCGCTTTCAGAACCCGACCGCCCGATTCCGCCTGGAGGCGGCGCGCTTCGTCCGCCGAGATCGCCGGGCAGTGATACGACCACGGCCCGCTCCTCAACTGCCCGGCGAGGAGCCGGACGATCATCGACTCGATCAGCGGAGTGTCGCTCGACTCGCCGAGGGAATCGAGGAAGATAATGGACAGCGCGAGCGAGTACGTGTGGGTCAGCGAATAGCTCGCCTCCCGAACCTTGGCGGCAGCCGCCACGACGGCCTTGTCGTTCTTGGCAACGCCACATTCGATGAGCGTCATACCTGCAAGAGCGGTCGCGCCGATGTAGGCATTCTTCCAGGTGCCGTCTGGCTGTTGCATCTTCTTGAGCGCATCGACGCCGCGCTCGACGGCGGCATCGATCGCCTTGCGATCGACCGCCCGCGCGGGCATCGAACAGAGTGCCAGGACCGCCCCCGCCAACAGCATCGTTCGCATGGCTCCCCTCCGGGGCTTTAGCACCGATTGGACTACTTCCAGAATACTCGATCGCAGGCCGAACGCAAGATAGCTCTCAGTTATCAGTTTTCAGTTTTCAGCCAGAGGAGTATATCTCTCCGCGTCTGGCTGACAGCTTTATCGTGTCGAACACGGCGTCCGCAGCCGGAAGTTGTCGCGATCCTGTTCCAGCCGATCCCTCAGCGTTCGCGCCGTCCTGCTCGTCCGGGCAAGGGAGCCGAACCGCTCGCGGATGTCGTCCTTGCACTCCTGCAATCGCCAGCGACGAAGCCTCTCGGGGTTGGGGAATTGTGGCTCTCCGCCAAAGGTGCAGTTGAGAGGATACCGTGTAGCCGCGACGCGAAGCGGAGCGTGG
>JANXSH010000262.1 GCA_025356615.1 Planctomycetia bacterium
CAGATGGATCGACCCGACGTGACCGACGCGCGATTCCACTACCTCGGGGCCGTGTGCAGCCTCGCGAGTGGGAACTATCGCCGCGTCGTCGAGCTGGGCGAGCGTGCCGTCCGCGACCCGAACCTGGCGACCGAGAGCCGATTCGTCATGGCCTGGGCGGCGCTCCACCTGGGTGACGCCGAGGCCGCCGCGAAGCTCTTCGGCAAGGTCGCCGACCAGACCGCCTCTCCCTCGGCGGTCTACGCCAAGGCGATCCTGGGCAAACTCCACAGCGAGAAGGGCGACATCGACGAGGCCGTCGCCTGTTGGGCTAGCCTCGAACCCAAATGGCGTGCCCGATGGGGTCTCGACGACCCTTTGAGGCAGAGCGTCTTCCTGTCCGGCCTCGTCGCCCTCGACGAGCGCCGATTCGAGTTCGCCGCCGACCGCTTCAAGGAGGCGGGGAAGCTCGGCCTGCGCGAACGTTGCCTGGGGGGATTGATTACGCTGGCCCTGGTGAAGGCGGGGCAGCGGCTATTGTTCGAGGAGACGAAGTGAGTTGGAGTTCCAATCCCCACTCCCCAAAGTATGTGGGAGTGAGGGACCGGAACGGTTGCTGCGACCCTGTGGACGATGAGGCGGGCAAAACAAATCCTTCGGAACAGCCTGCGCGGATGGACTCGTAGGGTGGGCCTCGCTCCGCTCGACCCCATGCGCACAACTTAAGGCGAGCGGCAACTTTTCCATCTGTGTACTCGGAAGGAGGGACCGGAACTGCTGCCGTTGGTTTTCAGATCCCGTCGAGTAAATCGGGGTCGTCCATGAGCTGCGCGTAGCTCGGATTCTTGTTGCGGTTCGTGGTCCTTCCCCGGTTCTCGATGAGTCGCTGTAGATGCCGCAGCAACTCTTCGAGTCGGCCGAGGTCGCCCAGCGCCTTCATCATCTCCTTGATCTCATCGGCCAGCATTTCCGCCGCCTTCATCAGGCTGCGGGCCGCGATATGCCACGCCGTCGCCACCAGTATCCAGTGCTGTAGTACTACTCCCAGCAGTTTCGCGTAGAACACCGCCAGGGACTCCGGCGCCGACGCACCCGCCCGACCACGTTCCAGTTGGTCGTGCGACTTCCAGGGTTCGAATAGTAGCTCTATTTGCCATCGGGCCCGGTAGAGGACCACTACGGCCTTCCACGTCGGGTCTTCCGCCTTGCCGTTCGTCACGAACAGCGACCAGCCCAGCAGTCCCAGGTACTCCGCCGACGCCTCGCGCCCCTTCTTCTTGGCTTTGTCCCGCGCCTGTTGGCGGCGGCGATTCGCGACTCCCTCCGGCACCCGGATGGCGATCAGCCGACAGCACAACTTCGCCATCGCGCCGGGCAGGATCATTTGGCCCACCAGGGACGCCGTCTGCCCTCGGAAATAGGTCACGAGGTCCGGTTGGACGCCGTCGAGGTCGAATACGTCCGTGCCGTGTTGCAGCCTCGAGATGAACTTCGCCTCTTGGGCGTCCAGGGCCGTGAAACGGCTCACGTCGAAGTATCCCAGGTCGTAGACCAACGGCGTCCCGGCCGCAGCTCGCCCCACGGCAATGGGACTCTTCGCGTCACTGGCTCGTCCCGGCTCCACGACCGGCTCGACCAACCGGCCGGTCTTCAGATCCCAGAGGACCTGGAGTTTCAGCGCGGCGCGGCTGGTGCCGATAGCGCCCCCGCAGCCGGGGAAGAGGTCCGCCAACTCATCGGGCAGGGCGATGGTCGTGGCGTCCCCGATGAGGACGGCGGTGAACGGTTGGAGCAGTTCCGTAGAGACGGGGTTACCGATCAGGGATTGCCGGGGGGCTCGTTCGAGTGCCCTGCGGAAGAACTCGACGAGGGGCTCACCGGCGGCGAAGCGTTTTTCGACGGCGGTTCGGGAGATTTGCAGACCGAGCCGAGCGGCGGTGGCGTGGAAGTCGGCCCAGGTGGCGTCGGGTTTCTGAAGGAGGGTGACGACGATCATGAGCAGGAGGGTCCGGCCCGTGAACTCGCGTTCACGGATGACGACGAAGCACTCGCGGGCTATTTCGTCGAGTTCGGTGCCCAGTTGTGCTTGCAAGGCGGTAGAGACGGTCCGTATGATATCCATCAGGGAGCTCCTTCTTCGCACGGTTGTTGGTCGCAACCTGTGTTGTAGTAGGAGCTTCCTGCTTGATCGTCACTCCCCCCCTGAACCTTAAGTTTTGCGCATGGGGTCGAGCGGAGCGAGGCCCACCCTACGAGTCGATCAACGTAGGCGCTCCCGAAACATTTGCCACATCCGAGGGAACTGAAACATTCATGGCGGTTCACAGGATCGTGGGATCATCGGAAGAGCCTGTGACACTCGTTGCAGCCCGCGTTGACTCGGCCCATCGCCTTCTTCAGCGCCTTCGGGTCGTTCGCCTCGATGGCCGCGATCGCCTTCTCGGTCCCTGCCTTCATCTCGTCGTTGTGTTTGTTCCAGGCTATCGGGTTCCTCGGCCCTTTCGCCTTCGCCGGGGCGAACGCCTTCGTCACCTCGTAGATCGTGAGGTTGTAGTACGCCGC
>JANXSH010000279.1 GCA_025356615.1 Planctomycetia bacterium
GTTCCTCGGCCTTGCGGACGCCCTCGTCGGTCAGGTGGACCGTGTGTTCCTTCTCCTTGATCTCGAAGTAGCGGCCTGGCGCTTGCTTCTGGAGGTCCGTCAGTTGGACGGCGATCTGGTTCGCCTTGTCGTAGCGGCGGACATCGGTGAAGGCCGGCCCGGAGATGATGAGCGGGGTCCGGGCCTCGTCGATGAGGATGTTATCGACCTCGTCGATGATGGCGTAGTTGAGCGGCAGGCGCTGGACCTGGTGGTAGTAGACATCGTAGTTGGGGTCGCCGCGTTTGGCGGTCTTCATGTTGTCGCGGAGGTAGTCGAAGCCGAACTCGGAGTTCGTGCCGTAGGTGATCTCGCAGTCGTAGGCGTCCCGGCGCAGGGCGGGGTCCATGTCGGACTGGATGTAGCTCGCGCTGATGCCGAGCGCGCGGAAGATGGGGAGCATCCACTCGCAGTCGCGGCGGGCGAGGTAGTCGTTGACGGTGATGATGTGGACGCCCTTGCTCTCGAGGGCGTTGAGGTACGCCGGGAGCGTGGCGACGAGCGTCTTCCCTTCGCCCGTGACCATCTCGGCGATGTTACCGCGATGCAGGACGATGCCGCCGACCATCTGCACGTCGAAGTGCCGCATGTTCTTGGTGCGAAAGGCCGCCTCCCGACAGGCGGCGAACGCCTCGGGCAAGAGGTCGTCGAGCTTCACGCCGGCGGCGAGCTTCTCGCGAAGCTTCGGGGTGATGGCGCGCAGGCCGTCCTCGCTGAGCGCCTTCATGGCGTCCTCGAAGGAGTTGATCTGCGCGAGCAGCGAGCCGGGCACGACGGTGTGCGGCACGCCGGGCTTCGGCGCGCGGATGTAGCCCATCGAGCGGATCACCCGCTCGTTGCTGGAGCCGAACAGCCCGGTGAGGAATCGGCCGAAGCCTTCCTGAACGGAGGTGAAACCATCGCCGAGCTTGTCCCACAAGCTGGCATCCATCTTCGCATTACTCATCGATCGGCTCCACGCCCTGGAGAAAGTTGTCCAGCGGGGAATGTTCCATGTGCATCAAGGGTTAGTCTACGGAAGGTGGGATGGCGCGGTCAAGATGGACCGGCGGCGGCCCCTGAGATGAGGGGACGAAGAGCGGGACGAATCTCGCCCGGTGAGGGTCGATCGAAACACGTCCGCCCACCTGGAAGGGATGGGCACCCGAAAGTATAACAACCGAAGAAGCCCGGATAACCCACACGAGAGGCAACTATGAATCGGACACTCATCGCGATGGCCTTCGCCGCCGTCCTCGGGATCGGCGGACTGATGTCGGCCGGCCACGACGAACACCCCAAGAGCAAGGTGAAGGTGAAGACGCTCTCCGAACGAGACATCGTCGAGAAGCTGGACGCGAAGAAGGCACGCGCGACGACGGTCGAGGTGACGATCGAACCGGGCGACGCGAGTCCGCCGCACCGCCACCCCGGCCCGGTGTTCGGGTACGTCCTCGAGGGGCAGTACGAGCACGCGATCGACGACCAGCCGGCCAAGACGCTCGAGGTCGGCGACACGTTCTACGAGCCGACCGGGTGCCTGCACCGGGTGTCCCGGAACCCGAACGCCAAGACGCGGACGCGCGTACTCGCCGTCGTCCTGCACCCCCGAGACGCTAAACAGGTGGCCATCCCCGAACCGCCGGAGAAGAAGAAGTGACCCGAGAGTTCGCCATCGCTTCCAGGGGGTCGCCGCGAGCGCGGCGGCCCCTGTTCGTTTAATCGATCCGCGCGGAGAATTGCTCGAACCTGCGGGTTGCCTAACTTCCTTCGCCGGGTGCGGTCGAAGTTAGATACGCAACCCGATGCACTCGTCATTTCTTCCAGGTTGCGGCGGGCGTAGCGGGATTGATTTCGAGTTCCAGCTTCCCGGTGGAGAGCTTGCCCAGATTGGGGTCGAGCGCGATCGTCCCCGACGAAGAGTCCCCAAGGATCCGCTCGTACTGGATCTGGAACTTCCCCGTCCCATAAAGGGCCGAGACCCTGTCGTTGCCGAGCCATTTCGCAGGCCTGAGTTCGAGCTTCCGTTCGTAAAGCGAGTTTACCGCTTGGGGACATGCCACTCGACTGAGGCATGCCAGATGGCGTACCCCCCAGCAAGCTTTCCGCCGACGGCCCAAACGATGTGAGCCGTACCGGCGCGATCATCCGCTACGGCCGACTGGTCGTCATCGGAGCCGATGGCGAACCCGTGTCCCGTCACGAGTGATGAAGCAGGGTGGGAACGGCTCAACGTAAGCGTCTCGGACCAGTTCGTGCCTCCGTCCTTGCTGGCCCGGTATCGCATCTGGTATCTCTCCCCGCTTCGTTCCATCCAGATCGCATGGACGACATCGCCTGCCGCAGAGATGGCCGGGTTCCTCACTTCTTCCACGCCTTCGGCCGAAAGGCGAATCGCGGTGGACCAGGTCGTCCAGTCATGACTGGTCCTGGCCCACAAGGCTGTCCCACCCGCCCCAACGTACACCACCTGCAATCGTCCGGGCCCGTCTAGTGCCACGACCGGAAACCGACCGCCGTTGAAGGGGTGCTTTCGGTCCGGTTGCAGCGCCTCGACTAGGGCGGTGACGGACCAGGTCTTGCCTCTATCGGCCGTCGAGCCGATCACGCTTTGCGATCCCTTGCCATCATTCGCCAACCAGGCGGCGGCGATCCGTCCGGCGTCGTCGATCACGGTCGTGAACGGAACGGAGTGACGCAACCCAGGCGGTGCCGGCCGACGTTTCCAGGTCTTTCCGCGATTGTCGGAATCGAAAACGCCCTGGGTCATCACACGGTTCATGGCGACCGTCGTGAAAGCCGCGTTTTTTAGGTCCGCTGACGTGAGGGGAGGTGCGGATAGGTCGTGCATCATGCAGATGATCGCCAGACGTTGCCCGTTCGGGCTGACGGCCAGTACGGGCCGATCGATCTCTTCGGCCACTCGCGTGACGAGGGGCCACGTCTTCCCTCCATCAGAGGACCGGCGGTACACGCAGGGGCATGTGTTGCGGGCTTCCATGCTGGTCGAGAGGTGGACGAGGTGATACCTGTCGCGATGATCGGTCACCAGCCACGGATCCCCCAGAAAGTCGCACCCGGTCGGTACGCTCTCGAAGGCGGCCGGCTCAGCCCACGTTCGGCCGCCATCGGTCGATCGCCAACGGAGGAGGATCATTCCGTTAGGCGTCCTGTTCATGGCGGTGATGACGACCCGCCGATCGCGGTCGGTCGCTACCACGGGCTTCGCGAATATCGACACACCCGCGCCCGAGAGTGGCGCGGACGACCTCACCACCGGGAATGCGGTTTCTCGTGGCGTTAAGGCATCGGGGAGGGACTCTCTGTCGCGGGGCGTCGGTTCGTCGGACAGTAAGAACCACCATCCGGCAGCCAGTAGACCCAAAACCGACAGAGCTAGAGCTATCCTGGAGAACCGGCGGAATGGATCGTTCATACGTCCTGGGGCCATTACCAATTCACCTCGTTGCCGCCAAGGCAGTGATGATCTATCGCAGGACCGTATGACCTGCCATATCCGCACGGCGTCGAACTGCCCGATCCCCCTGCGTCGCTGGCTCCGAGTCCACCCACCGATGTCCAGATTCCCGATCACCGGAACGGATGATGCTCGAACGACCAAACGCACCCGCCGAAGCAGGTTAGATGTCGAAGCCTGAACACGCTGCGCCGCCGCAGTCTGTCGCCCAGCAAATCACTGTCGCCCACGTTTTCCACGACCACCACGCAATGCGATGACGACTTGTTGCCCTCCTTCGGCCCGTGCAGTTGGAGTCGGATACGCGACCCGATGGATTCGTCATTTCTTCCCGGTTGCGGCGGGCGGCGCGGGCTCGAGTTCGAGTTCCAACTTCCCGGTGGCGAGCTTGCCCAGATTGGGGTCGAGCGCGATCGTCCCCGACGAAGAGTCCCCAAGGATCCGCTCATACTGGATCTGGACCTTCCCCGTTCTCTGGAAATTCCCCGTCCCATAAAGGCCCGAGACTACGTCGTTGCCGAGCCATTTTGCCGGCCTGAGTTCGAGCTTCAGTTCGTAGAGATCGATTCCCTTCCCCGGCGGCAAGTTCACGTCCACCGGGACGTGAACCGACCCTCCAGCATCGACTTTTCCGGGCGGGACCAAAATGCCCTCGCCATCCGTCACGGTGGGCGGGGTCTCGATGAAGAACTGGCGGAGGTACTGGAACTTGACCTCCTTCTTGCCGACGTTGCAAATCCGGACGACCAGCCGGGCCGTCTCGCCGTGGTGGTAGGCCCGACGCCCGCCGGGGCGGAAGCCCAATCCCGCTTGCAGACCCCCGACCTTCTTGCCCCAGGCGGTAAAGGCATCTTTCTTGTCCGCGGCAGGTGCCTTCGCGTCTGTCGCGTCCCTGGTCTTCACCTCGAATTGCGTGAACCCCGTCGAGAGAGACCGATGGGATTGCAGGAGCCCGGCGTAACCGACCATGTACTTGCCGGGCGTGACGCGAACCACGGGAACATCCCCGCCCCCGTCGCCGGCGGGCGGCTCCAGTGCGAACATGGCGTACCAGCCGGGCACTTTCGACGCCGGCAGTTCGGCCGCCTTGCCGGCCGGCCCGAGTGTGACCTCCTCACCCGGCTGCAACGTGGCCTTAGTCGATACCGGTTTGTAGAAGACGTGGGCCTGTTCGATGACCGTCGCCGGCTTTCCGGTCGAGTCGCGGACAGTGGGCACGACATACTGAAAGGGAGTGAGAAGGTATGAATAGGTGATTGGCTTCTTGCTCACGTTGCGAAACTTGACTACCAGGGTCACCTTCTCCCCGACGCGGTAGGCTTTCTTGGCACCGGGACCAAAGCCGATCCCCGCCTGGAGGCCGTCAACCTCCTTGCCCCAAGCGGTGACCCCCTCCTTCTCCTTCTCCTGTTTCGGCGGCGCGGTCTTGATTTCGAGTTCCAACTTCCCGGTGGCGAGCTTGCCCAGCGTGGGGTCGATCTCGAATGATCCCGCTGAAGAGTTTCCAAAAACCCGCTCGTACTGGATCTGGAACTTCCCCGTGCCATAAAGGGCCGAGACCCCGTCGTTGCCGAGCCATTTTACTGGCCTGAGTTCGAGCTTCAGTTCGTAGAGATCGATTTCCTTTCCCGGTACCAAGTTCACGTCCACCGGGACGTGAACCAACCCTCCAGCATCGACTTTTCCAAGGAGGACCGGCTTGCCCTTGTCATCCGTCACGGCGGGTGGGGTCTCGATGAAGAACTGGCGGAGGTACTGGAACTTGACCTCCTCCTTGCCGACGTTGCGAATTCGGACGACCAGCGTGACCGTCTCGCCGTGGCTGTAGGCCCGCTTCTCACCGGGGCGGAAGCCCAAGCCCGCTTGCAGACCTCCGATTTCTTTGCCCCATGCGGTGAAGGCTTCCTTCTCCTGTTCCTGTTTCTGTGGCGCGTACACCTTTTTCTCCACAGTGGGCGGCTTGTCGCCCTCTGCCGCCGCCGTGCGGAAGGTGAGGACGGTCGTCCCTGTTACCATGAATCCCAGAACCAGCACGATGGCGATCACCGCCTTGAGTTTGCTCATCAGCATGGCTTTCAGCACTCCTTTTGTCAAAGCGGCGACCTCGAAGGAGATTACTCCGGTCGCCGCCGTTTGCCCCACCGCAACCAAAGTGGCGGCCCGTATCGTGGAAGATACCAACGAGATCGACACGCCCGCCGACGTCACGTTCTGCGATAGCAGCGCCGCCAACGCCCCGCCCGACAGGGTGACACCCCGCTGGGCAAGTCGCTTCGCCAGCATCGCCCTCGCCCTCGCCAGCCGACTCGCCACCGTGCCCTCGGGCAGGGCGAGCTGCCGGGCCGCCTCCTTCCGGGTCTTGCCCTCCAGTTCGCACAGGACGATGACCGCCCGGTAGCCGTCGGGCAGTCGGCTCAACTCCTGGTCGAGCAGAGGTTGTAGCTCATTCCCGAGGTCTCGTCCCTCGAAGGCAGGTTCGGGCATTTCCGTCACCTGCCTCTCCCGAACTTTCCTCCTGGCGACGGTCGCCCGCGCCTTCAGCGCCGTCTGATGTGCCACGCCATAGAGCCAGTTGGCGAGCAACTCCCTCGAAGCAATCGATGCCGCCTTGCGGACGAGGACGAGAAAGGTGGCTTGGAAGGCATCTTCGGCGTCGTGGTGATTGCCAAGGACGCGGCGACAGACGCCCCACACCATCGGGCCGTGCCGCCGCACGAGGGACTCGAGGGCCGCCCCGTCGTGGCGGCTGACGTAGTCCGTCAGCAGTTGCCCATCGGTCTGCCCCGCACCCTCCCGCAGGAGCGCCGCCCTGCGGAGGTGTTGGATGACCCCGCTCATCTGGCTCGTCGCCATGTCCCTTCCTTATCAAGGCTGCCGGTCGCACTCTACCTTGATACTACCCGTAGAGGAGCCGTTTGATCCACGACTTTCTCGAGCAACCCCCATCCCCACGCGATTCGACGACCGGAATCTCTCTCGCCCGCCCTTCGTCTTCCCCCTACAATACCCCCAAAGGCATCCCTAGGAGCGTGTCTGAGTATCGCCCTCGTTTGCAATCTGCCCGTTGAACATGGTTCCGTTGGTTCGGGAGGGCGATATTTCCTTATCCTAGGCCAGGAGAACCAATCGGCACGGCATCCAGGAGTCGGATCGTGGTAGAACGTCGCAAGAACTATCGCCCCTGGGATGCCCAGCAGAGCATCCAGCAAGCCGGTTCTCCTCACCAGGCGTTGCCCGAAGACGATCTCGTCTTCTTCCTCCTCGATACCGTGCCGGGCTTGGACCTCTCGGCTTTTCACCAGCACTATGCTCGGGAACTCCGCGGCCAACCACCCTTCGATGTTACCATGATGGTGACGCTGTTGATGTACGCCTACAGCGTGGGCGTCTGCTCCAGCCGTAAGATCGCGGCGGCTCGCGAACGCAACCTGGCTTTCCGGGCCATCGTCGGCGACACGCCTCCCGACTTCCGAACCATCAGCGATTTCCTCGAGATCCACCAGGCGGCGTTTCGACCGCTGTTCCTCGACGTGCTGCGTCTGGCAGGCGAGATAGGCATGGTCAAACTTGGCAATCTGTCCACGGACGTTCACGAAGATGGATGCGAACGCCTCGCGGCACAAGGCGATGAGTTTCGGCACCAGGAACAAGGAGATCGTGCGAATACAAGCAGAAATCGACCAACTGCTGAAGCAAGCCGAGCAGATCGACGCCGAACAGGACGCCGCGCTGGGCAGCCGACGCGGCGACGAACTGCCTGCGGAACTGAAGCGGCGTGAAGATCGCTTGGTGATGATCGAAAGAGAGGCGAAAGGGCGTCTGGAAGCGGAGGCCAAGGTCATAGCGAACGCAGAACAGAGCGGGCGCGACGAAGAGCAAGCGGCGCGAGAAGCCGAAGGCCGCAAACGCCCAGG
>JANXSH010000348.1 GCA_025356615.1 Planctomycetia bacterium
CTCGAGGGCATTGGTATCTACCCAAGTGAAAAGGTGAAGTCTCCCAGCGGCTGACCCCACCCCCCAGCCCCCTCCCCTAAAGGGGAGGGGGAGCCGGAGGCATGTCGGATGGCGTGAAGTTCCCACGGGCCGGTCTGGCTCCCCCTCCCCTTTAGGGGAGGGGGCTGGGGGGTGGGGTCAGCCGCTGGGAGACTTCACCTTTTCACTTGGGTAGATACCAATGCCCTCGAGTACAGGGGAGAGGGGGGACCAGAAGTGATGCCGGTCGCCTAAAGAGTATCATTCACGCGGCCAGGGATGACACTCCGCAAGTAGGCCACCGGACGTGCGTCGGGCTTCCTGACTCCCGAGTCCTAGAATAAAGGGTAGGTGTCGGCGTCTCCCCAGGAGCCCAATCATGGATCCCGTCCAGATGTTGCTCACGGCCCTCCGGGTGGACCCCGGCGACGACATGGCGTGGCTGGCTCTCGCGGACGCACTCGAAGAACAGGGCCAGGCCGATCGCGCGGAGCTGACCCGGCTCTCCGCGAGACTCCGTCGGCTCCGAGCCGACGACGAGCGCGCCGAGCCGGAACGGCGCATGCGCGAGCTGGTCGCGGCGAGCGTCGAACCGTGCGTCGTGCGGATCACCAACTCGATCGGGATGGACCTCGTCCTCGTCCCGCCGGGGAGGTTCGCGATGGGGTCGCTGTCCGACTCGACTCCCGTCTGCCGAGACGAGCATCCCCGGCACGAGGTCGAAATCACTCGGCCGTTCTTCCTGGGCCGGTTCCTCGTCACGCAGGGGGAATACGCGATCGTCATGGATGCCCACCCCAGTCAATTCTCGGGCCGGAACGCCGAGGCCCGCGTCGCGGGGCTGGACACGTCCTCGTTCCCGGTGGAGTCCCTGACCCACTCCGAGGCCGTCACGTTCTGCGGGCGGCTGTCGGGACTCCCCCCGGAGGTCGCGGCGGGTCGGACCTACCGGCTGCCGACCGAGGCGGAATGGGAATACGCCTCCCGCGCGGGCAGTGATCGGACGACGTTCCACTTCGGCGACATCCTCAACGAGGACCAGGCCAACTTCGGCAAGCGTCTGAATCGGCCCTGCCCCGTCGGCCTCCACCCGCCGAACGCCTGGGGGCTGTACGACATGCACGGCAACGTCTGGGAGTGGTGCTCCGACTGGTTCGCCGAGGACTACTACGAGATCGCCCCCGCCACGGACCCCACGGGGCCGAGCGGCGGGAATCATCACGTCCTCCGTGGGGGGTCGTGGTTCTCCACGGAGGTCGGCTGCCGCTGCGCCTACCGGGGCATGAGTGCATCCGATCACAGGGACGAGGACACGGGATTTCGCGTCGCGTGCGCTGTCAGGCGGATGGGCTGACCTCCTTGTCCGGCGTGCCGACTGCGCGGTCTGTATCGTCTCCGTCGAATTTCCGTGAGTACATCCGCCGGATTGTCATTGCTCTCGGGCGTGAATCTCGGAAAGATAGGAGGAGTAATTCATCGGCGCGGTTCGTGCCGTCGTGGCTGTTCCCATCCGCACAGCCTTGTCGCGACCCGCGCTCCCTGGGCGCGGCGCGCGCCGGGAACATCCCCCGGACACACAACCCGAGCAGAGTAGGCCATGTCAAACAAACCCGACGATCCGCGTCGTCCGAATCCCGACGACAAACCGTCCTCTGCGGCTCCCCCGAAGTCGCACCCCGGAGCCGACAAGTCGGCCGACCCCGGCTCCGAGTCCGCCATCGACCTGGGCAAACTCGGCGAAGGGGAGGTTAGCGGCATCTCGGTCATCGAGTGGGCCGCTCTCGTCGATGACCCCGTGTCGTCCAAATCCAAGGTGCGAATCGACGCGCCCAGCGACATGGACCTGCTGGGCCAACTCGCCGACAAGGCCGAACTCCCCAAGGGAACTCCGCTCGCCGAGGAGGACATTGCGGAACTCATCGCGGAGGCCGAAGCCGAGGCTCCGTTCCGGCTCGAGGACGAGTCGGCCGCCCCGACCCACACGAAGGCCGTTGACGACGACGCCCTGTTCGCCGACATGATGGCGGAGAGCGTCGATCTGGGCGGCGAACATCCCTCCGGCGTGATCGTCCAGCAGTCCGAGCACGAAGTCTACTTAGAGGAGCCGGTCGCGGCCGAACCCGGAGTCGATTCGGGATCCTTCGTGGACCTGGGTGCCACGGCGCTCATCGAAGACGACATCGCCTACCTGGGCGGTTCGGATTCCGGGGCGATCGACCTGGGCGACGAGGCCGTCATCGTCGAAGAAGTCGCCGCATCGGCCGGGCAGAGCGACGTGATCGACCTCGGCATGGACGCGATCATCGTGGAGGAATCTGATGACGATTTCGATGCCGTGGATCTCGCCAGCGCCTCGGCCCTGGTCGGGAAGGCGAGCGAGAGCGACCGTCCGATCGATCTCGGCAGGGACGCGATGATCTACGAGGAATCCAGCGACGAGGCGATCGACCTCGGGGCCGACACGCGAGTCGTCAATAACCGGGCGGATCCGGGAAGCAACGTTCCGAGCAGTATCGACCTGTCGGGAACCGCCTCCGCCACGTCGGGCCAAAGCGATTCGGGCCTCGACATGCTCGAGGACGACCTCCGCAAGCGCCCGCTCGACGCCGCGCCGAAGAAGCGTCCTTCGCGCGACTTGATCGCGGAAGGACTGGAGTCGGGGACCGACCTGCTCGGCGCGGCCAAAGCCCGCGCCAAGCACGACGAGGACGCCCTGTACGACGACTTCCTGAGCGAGAACGTTCGAGCCGATCAGTCCTCGTCGGTCGATCTGGGCAGCGCCGCAGACCTCGAACTGTTCGACGAGGCGCAGAGGTCGGCGAAATCACATGGCGCGACGGGGGCGGATTCCGACATCCGAATCGAGGATGTCGCCGAGATGAAAGCCGCGAGCGACGACTACGTCGATATCGACCTCGAGCAGATAAAGGACTCCGCCCCGAAGAAAAAGGGGAAGGCGGCGGCGGCCGTCTCGACCGACGAACTCGAATCGTTCGCCGGCGAGGAACTCGAGGCCGGCTTCGACGAGGCACCGATCGGGAAGAAGGGCAAGAAGGCGAAGCCGGTGATCGAGGAGGGCGAGGACGAGGAAGCCCCCAAGAAGGGCAAGAAGGCCAAGTCCGAAGACGAGGGAGTCCCCGTCAAGGCGGGGGGCAAGGGAGGTGCCTGGATCGGCGGGACGTTCCTCGGGACACTCGTCGGCGTCGGGGCCGTCGCCGGTCTCCTGATCGCCGGCGTCATCCCGGCGGAGTACCTCGGCTACCTCGGCATCCAGCCCGCCGGAGAGAAGAAAGTCACCGACGTAGGGAAGACGAACCCCACGCCGGTGATTACGTTCGCCCAGACACTCGACAAGATCCGCAACGGCGACCTCGACCAGGTGAAGCCGGGCGACCTCGAAGCCGCGAACAAGCCCGAGGAATTCGTGGGCCGCGCGGAGTTCCACTGGCTGACCTACCTCCGCGACGTGCGCGGCAAGGATCCGCTCGCCACGCTGAAGGACGACGCCGAGCCGGTCAAGCTGGCGCTGGCCGACATCGAGAAGGCCAGCACGGGGGACAACCTCGACGCGAAGGCGGACGCGCTGTTCCTACGCGGCCAGATCGAAGAGCTAACCGGCAAACAGGCGAAGGCCAAGGCGACCTACGCCGAGGGAGCGAAAGACTTCCCCGCCCAGAAGGCGCGATTCGAGAACGCCCAGACGCTTGTCGTATTGATAGAACGCACGACGGCCCTGCCCCCCGGCCTGCCGAGGGACATGCTCGTCGCCCTCATCGTGATGCTCCAGGATCCGGGCGGCAACAAGCCCCCCGCGCCCGTCGGAGAGGAGGCGGGCTATCGCTTCTGGGAAGCGTTGAAGCTGGCCCGCGACGGCAAAACCGCCGGCTCCGTCAAGGCGCTCGACGACGCCGTCAAGGCGCTCGACGACGCGAGATCCCGCCATGACCAGGGACGATTCCTCCGCCCGCGCAAGCCGCAGAACCCCATGAGTGACCCGCGCGAGGAAATCTTCCTGAAGGCGTGCGATGAACTGCGAATCTTCTGGAAGGATCAGGCGAAACTGAAGAACGAAGGCTACCTCGACGCGGTCGATAAGGACCGCATCCCCGAAGTGGATAAGCTCCTCGCCAAGGCCGAGGACAAGGCGAGGGACGACCAGCTCAAGGGGCTGACGAAGCTCTTCGAGGGCAAGAAGATCGTGAAGGCGGACGACCTCGTCGCCCTCGTCCAGGCGGAGCGAAAGGCCGTCGATGCGGACAAGCTCACCCAGAAAACGAAGCTGGACGACCAGCAAACGAAGCTCGACCGTCTCGACAAAGACGCGAAACTCGCCGACAAGAAGATCGAGGCCACCGAGAAGTCGCTCAAGGAGACGCAGGCCGTCGCGAAGAAGGCCCAGGACGACGCCGCTGCGGCGACGGCAGTCCTCAAGCAGGTCGGCGAGACGGTCGGCAGCGAGTTCACGGACGTGAAGGCGTCGCGCGAGTCCCTCCTCCGCGAGGTGCGCGAGTCCGTCCGCGCGGCGAAGACCGTCGATCCGCGCGGGACGATCAAGCAACTCGAGCGCGACCTCGTTGTCGATCGCGCCAAGCTGGCCCAGCGCTGGGATCCCGCCGAGATGCTCGGATTCTGGGTGCCGATCCTCCAGAAGGAACGCGACCGGAAGGATCTGGGGGGCCGGGCGATGGTCGATGTCAAGCGCGTCCTCGAGGATGTCTCGAGCAAGGACGAGCCGAAGGCCCAGGCGTTGCTCGTCCAAGGTCTCGTCGAGCGGAACGCCGAGAAGTACCACGAAGCGAAGGCGACACTGACCAAGGCCCGCGCCGGCCTCCTCGGCAGCAAGGGCGACTGGCTGAGCGTCTGCGACGAAGCACTCGTCGAAGTCTCCGACCCCGCAGCGGACATCGCCAAACGGGCGCGACAACTCGAGAGCAGCGGGAAGAAGGCCGAGGCCATCGCCGTCCTCGATCGTGGTCTGAAGTCCCTGTCGGATCGCAAGGGGCCGCTCTACCTCCAGAAGGCGAAGGCGGCGATCGAGTCGGCCCGCTCCAAGGGGCCGATCAAGGCGGCCGACCCGCTCGTGCAGTCGGCCCAGAAGGACGCCGCCGAGGCGGCCAAGGAGGGGTTGCCCGAGGGCTACTTCGTCGCCGGACGCATCGAAGAGGATCTGGGGCAAATCAAGGAGGCGATCGAGAACTACCGCGCCGCGATCAAGGCCCACGGCAAGAACGACGCCGAGGGCAGCCGCTACCGCATCGCCCTGGCGAGGGCGCTGCTCAAACAGAGGGGGACCGAGTCGTCGAGTCTCGCCGCCCCGCGCCCCGAGGCGGTCGCCCTCCGCAGTGGCGTCTCGGTCGAGACGGTCGCCGTGTTGACCTTCCTGACGCTCCAGGCGGCTGGGCTGCCCGGCGACAAGCCGGCTTCGTCGGCCGAGGCGGAGAAGCTCGCCGACGAGATCCTCGCGCTCGGGGACAAGGCACCGTTCGACGCCCGAGCGCAAGCGCTGGCCATCAAGGGGCTGCACACGCGGGCACTCCAGGTCTACACGGCCGGCCTCCGCGATAGTGGGCTGTTGTCGGCGGAACACGCCAACACGCTGCTCGACCTCATCAACGCCCACCCGGTCCTCAAGCGACCGGACAGTCTGACGACGCCCGACCCCACCCAGGCCGAGAAGTATTACAACTCGGGCCTGAACTTCTACTCCGCCCGCAAGTACGAGAGCGCCGAGAAGGAGTTCCTCTCCGCGATCCAGAACGACAAGGCCGACGCCCGGTACTACTACTTCCTCGGCCTGAGCCGTCTGGCGCAGGGCAAGCGCGAGGCGGTCGAAGACTTCGACCAGGGTGCCCGACTCGAGCAGCAGGGCAAGCCGGGCCGCGCGGCCGTCTCGA
Source organism: Planctomycetia bacterium (assembly GCA_025356615.1). GTDB lineage: Bacteria > Planctomycetota > Planctomycetia > Gemmatales > Gemmataceae > JANXSH01. Next base: position 5,913 of record JANXSH010000348.1, read on the forward strand.
CCGCGCTGGAGCGCGTGCAAGGCCCAATGCGGGAGAGACTGACCGATGTCCGCTCGCGTCCCGTCCGCGAACGGTCCAAGTGATGTTCGGAAGAAGAGGCTAACCACAGAGGCACAGAGGGCACAGAGAAATACACGGAATGAAGAATGAGTAAAACCGTGGCAGTGCCTCCACTGCGTCTTTACTCTGTCTTCCTTCCGTGTCTTTCTCTGTGCCCTCTGTGACTCTGTGGTTAGCTTCTTGTTTTTTGTACGTCGGTTTCGCTTCGTCGCTTGATTTCCGTCGTCGGGTGGCGATAACAAGCCTGACAGGCTCACCCCACACGGAGATCGGAACCATGGCGACCTCAGCCGAAGCACGCCTCGAGGAACTGAAACTCACCCTCCCGGCACCGGGCAGGCCGATGGCCCGCTACAAGATGGCGGTCCGCGTCGGGAACATGCTCTACGTGTCCGGGCACGGCCCGGCGAAGATCACCCCCACGACGCCGGTGACGGGGCGTTGCGGCCAGGACATGAGCGTGGAGCAGGGCAAGGAATGCGCGCGGGCGGTCGGCCTGAACATCCTCGCGACCGTGCGCGACCAGCTCGGGTCGCTCGACAAGGTCAAGCGGGTCGTCAAGGCGCTCGCGATGGTCAACAGCACCCCCGACTTCCTCCAACACCCCGCCGTCGTCAACGGTTTCTCGGACCTCATGGCCGAGGTCTTCGGGGAGGACGCGGGCGTGGGCGCACGCAGCGCGGTGGGCCATGTGGCGCTGCCGAACAACATCGGCGTCGAGATCGAGTGCATCTTCGAGGTGGAGTAGCACTCCAGCGCTACCCCCCTCGCCCCTGTACTTCAGGGGAGAGGGGTTGGGGGTGAGGGGTAGAAGCTTACAGGGTCCGTGGGTACGCCGTGATGGATGCTCTGAATGCACCCCCTCACCCTCACCCCCTCACCCCCGACCCCTCTCCCCCTGTACTCAGGGGGAGAGGGGAGGAATTTCCCCCGATTCCCATCATGTAGCGCTGTAGTGGTAGGATGGGGAGAGGTGCTACTACTCCACCTTCGCGTGTCTCGCATCCTGATGGCGTATGATCGCCCACAACCCCTTGCACGCCAAGAAAACGAGGAAAGTGCCTCCGACGAGGATGTCCATCGCGTGGATGGTGTCGATCTTCACCTTGATCTCGGGCGGGTGGAGGTGTTTATCCTGCTGATCGAACACTTCTACGAGGAACTCTGGGAATACCGCTCCGTACATCAGATGCAGCGCCGCCGCCAGAGCGATGCCCAACATAACGGCTTCGAGACAGAGGATGACATCTCGCTTCGCCCTGGCGAAAACGAGATAAGCCGTACCCGCAACAGCCCCTCCGCCAAGGCAGATGTGGAGCAAGGGAATTTCCGGTGCCGCCATAGGTCAGTCAGAAGTTTGGGTGTTGGAACGATGAACGGAAATGACCGAGAGGGCAACGCCCCCCACCGCACCGAGACCCGCGCCGATAAATGTCCCCATAGGGCTGGCAAGTGACCCGAGAGCAGCGCCCAAGATGGTGGCACCCGCCACCGTTCCGCTCGCCCGGATGGCACGCTCCTCCGAACCTGGGGAAGGCGGTGATGTCCGTGATTGTTTGGCTTGCTTCACGACCGTAACCTCGTTTGAGGGTGGGTATCTCTCGATCCTCATACTATCCGATCGTCCGTGGATAAGGAAGCGCTTCCCGAGCCACCTCTTTGTGTTTGCTCGACTAACTCGGAGTGGCCCTGCCGGCTGTCGATCTTGCCTCACCCCGCGTATTCGCAGGTGATCGCCGTCGTAATCCCGCCGCGTGCCGTGAACGACCCGACGACCTTGCAACGTCGCGGTCGGCTGACCGCGACGAAGTCGTCGAGCAGGCGGTTCACGACGGTCTCATAGAACGCCCCCTCGTTGCGGTAGCGCTGGAGGTACAGCTTGAGCGACTTCAGCTCCACGCACGACTCGGCGGGGGTGTAGGTGAACGTGATCGTGCCGAAGTCCGGGTGCCCGGTCTTGGGGCACAGGCTGGTAAACTCCGGGCAAACGATCTCGATCTGGTAGTCCCGGCCCGGATTGGGGTTCGGGAAGGTCTCGAGTTGCTCGGCGCGGGGGGCTTCGTGGTCGGTCACGCCCTGGTTCTCCTTGGGGTCGATTGGTCTCGTGCTATTCCCTCAGTATAGGCGCAGCCTACGACCGAAGGCACCCCTGGCCCGATCCGCCAAGAGTGCCTCCAGGTTCGGGCGATCACTCCCCGCCCGCGTCCACGACCCGGAAGACGAGTTCCGGCGTGCGGCGGCGGTTGATGGCGGCGGCGACCTCGCTCCGTAGCAGGCCATACGCCCGCGCCAGGTGGCGCTCGACGCGGTCGTCGGGGTGGCTCGCCGCCAGCGTGACGAGCAGTCGTCCGCCCCCGACGGCGGGGACGACGCCGATGACGTGGAGGTTCTGCAGAACCTCGTCGGCGCAGCCCGCGAGCGCTTCGCCGAGCGTGCGCGCGACCTGACGGCACAGTTGCAGCGTGTTGCGTCGGATCGTCCGGCCGGTCAGATCCGGTCGGATCAGACGCGGATCGATCCCATCATCCGGCCCGAGCTGGTCGGCCAGTTGGGCCATGTCTTTGTTGGAAGGATGTCGAGGCATGACTACTCCCGGTAATGGTTCGTCGTAAATGCGTACCACGGTGGGAGCCTCGCTTGTCGAGACCGGACGCGATCAGATCGCAGGATTCCGGAGGCTCGACCGCGCGGACTTTCCACTCGAGGGAATGAGGACACGCATAGATCACCTCCGGGGAAGGAAAGGGAATAGGGACGAGGGAAGGGACACAGGACGCTCCAACTCGGTTCGCGACATTCGAGAATAGCGCTGGACCGGACCGCCCCGCCCCGATACCATCTAACTAACTTCTCCAACTCATGTGCGGTACTATTCATGAACCCGGTCACTCTCTGTGAAGCCTGCGGGCACGAGTTACGCCTCCAAACGGACTGGTTCGGTCGGATCGTCCTTTGTCCGGGGTGTCAGGCTCGACTGAAACACCCCGCCCTGGCCGTTTCGCGAACCGCCAACTGGGGCAGGCGGTTGGGATTGTCTCTGTTCCTTGTCGCCCTGGTCTCCGTTCCCGTCGCCTTTGGTGCGTCGAAGATGCTCTGGCCTGCCGAACCGGTGCCCGCCTACATCGAAGATGGGGTGGTTCCGGTCTCTAAGCCCGACCGACCGAAATTGTTTCCGATCATTCCCGCGGGAGATTCGGGGCCGATGCCGCCCGCAGCCCAGGCTCGGATCGATCCCCACCTCGTCATCCCTGCCACCGTCGATGCCCACCTGGTGATCCCGACCACTTCCCCGCCCGACGGAGGGCCGCGCCTCGTCGGACGGCTCCCGGCGAGTCTGGCGTTCGCCTCGGACCCGTCTCGCAAGTTGCTCTTCTCGTCGGGGGACGATGGCTCCCTGCGCTGGTTCGACGAGGCGACACTTCGTCCCGTCGGCAGTCGCGTCCTACCCGGCGTTGCCTATCACCTGGTCTGCGACGGCCCACGCGGCAAACTCTACGCCGCCCTGAGTTCACCGACCAAACTCCAATTCGGTCCCCTGAACGACCGCTTCGCCGCTCTCGGCGACATCCACGTATTCGACCTCGAACGTCTCCTCGGCCCTGCGGTCGGCCCCGCCCTTGTCGTGAAGGTCATTCCGTGCCAGGCGCACGTCTGGTCGATGCGACTCAGTCCCGATCGGGCCTCGCTGCACTACTTCGCCGAGACATCATTAGGCGTCCAGGTCGCCTGCGTCGATGTCCTCGACCGGCACGAGCCGAAGGTCATCGAAATGCAGCTCGGGGGCGCACTCGCCCTCACGAGATCCCCAGACGGGAAGACCCTCTACGGCCTCGCAGGGGGTCGTCTGTTCGCCGTCGATGTGGCCGAATGGTCCGTCCGCTGGTCGATCCTCGTCGGCAGCAACATCATGAGCCTCGCGGCGGGTCCGGCCGACCAGCTCTACCTCATCGAGCGCCGCCTTTCGCTCCACCTCCTCGTCGTCGATCTCGACACGCGGCAGGTCGTCTCGCGCTACGGCCTCGGCCTCGAGGGGCGGCCCTATTTCTGTAGCTCCGCTGACGGTCGGCGGGCATACTTCAGCAACTCCGCAGTCACCTCCGGGCTTATCCTCGCATTCGATGTCTCAGGAAAAGGTTCCCCCAAGCTCCGTCTGACGGGCTGGTCACGCGGGAATCGTGATCTCCTGGTCCGGGGCGGTATTCGCCTCTCCGACGACGGCCGATTCCTCCTCACGGGGGTCGGACAACTCTATCGCGTCGGGTCGTGACGGTCGAATCGGCTACGCCCCATCGTCGATCGCCATTTCGCCCGGATTCTCCACTCCCCCGGCTCGACTCGGGCCGATCGATAGTTTCGGACCATCGATCTTTGCCCCGATGAGGCTCGAGTATGTCGTTGTACTACCTGCTCCCCCCGCGCGGCGTCCTCGCCGACCGCCTCGCCGACTCGTTGCAATCCCTGCTGCCGGGGATCGACTGGCCCATCGAGGCCCGTCGCCGTTTGAGCGAGGTGGTCGAAGCCGCGCTCGCCGGTCGGCCCGATGTCTTCGTCGTCCACCGCGACGAGCTACCCCACGGTTCGCCGCCGGAACTCGCCCTGATCGATGGCTTCGGCGCGGCGAGCGGCGACGAGGTCGTCGAGGTCCGGCACGGCGGACGACCGGGGGAGTTCCACTCGAGGCGCTGGCGGGTGGGGTGAGCGTCGGGGCACTATTCCATCGACCGAGAATGCTTTCCCTCCTTGAGAAGGGGGATCGGCGGTAGGAGAGTTCGAGCTGACTCCAGTGAATGTCAGCGCGATCCGAGATTCGGGCATCGTCCGGCCTACCCAGCAGGCCGCGCCTGCCTCGGAACCGACCTCGCAATGTGCCGACGATTCCCTGCCAGCGAGACGGGTCGAGACGCGGATCGTGTCTCCCACCGAATCGCTCGTGCGATCGCAGAGAGTCTTTCACAGGGCTTATGAGAGCGCGTTTTGGGCGGTCGATCTCCTCCTCGGCGAGCAGTAGCTCACGCCACCTGTCCCGCCTTCACGATCCCCCCCTGCACCACCGCGACGAACCGCGTCCGGTCCTCCAACAGGCGGATGTTCGCCAGCACGTCCCCCTCGACGATCAGCAGATCCGCGAACTTGCCCGCCTCCACGGAGCCGAACTCCTTGTCGCGGCCCATGATCTTCGCCCCGCTCAGGGTGGCGCAGCACAGAACCTCCATCGGCGTGAAGCCGACGTACTCGACGAAGAACGTCAGCTCCTTGGCGTAGTCGCCGTGCGGGTTCCAGGCGAAGCCGTAGTCGCCGCCCATGCCGAGGGTGCCGCCGGCGCGGAGGATCCTTCGGGCGCTCTCGGCCCCGCCCTCGAGCGTTTCCTTGTGGCCGTCGAGGACGCGCTGGGACATGCCATACGCCTTGCCCCGTTCGATGCTGGCCCACTCGAACTGGAGCGCGGGGACGACGGGGACGTTCCGCGCCAGCAGCAGTTCCAGCCCCTCGTCGTCGATGAACGTGGCGTGTTCGACGGCGTCGTAGCCCGCTTTTAGGGCATTCTTGATGCCCTGGGTCGCCCGGCAGTGGCCCGTCACTTTCATCGAGTGGTTGTGGGCCGTCTGCACGACGGCGTGCATTTCCTCGAACGTCATGCACAGGGTATGGTGGTCGTTCGTATCGGGGGCGGCGGCATCGCCTGTCGGGTACGTCTTGACCCACTCGACGCCGTCCTTGACGAGCTTGCGGACGGCGGCCCGCGCCTCGACGGGTCCGTTGAATTTCTCAAGTAGATTATATTTAATGAATGCCACCGGTAACGTATCTTTTGCAGCAATCAGTCGTTGCATAAAGCCTTGTTTTAC
>JANXSH010000404.1 GCA_025356615.1 Planctomycetia bacterium
ACCCCCCGGTCCTGCTCCCCCTCCCCTTTAGGGGAGGGGGCTGGGGGGTGGGGTCAGCGTCACTCGAACCTCATCCCCAACGAATGGAGGGTGAACCTTCCTTCCTCCGCCTCCGCGACGGCTGTCTCCTCCTGTGCGATCATGCCGACCTACGCCAGGTCCGCCTCGCGTTCGAGCCGGAGCCGGGCATGTTCATCGACACCATGCCGCGCTTTCGGACGCTGTTCGACGCCGTGAACCATCCACGCTTCGGCCTGACGCTCGACATCGGCCACCTCGTCTGCATGGGCGAGATCCCGACGGCCCCGCACCTGGTCACCTGGCGCGACCGGCTCTGGAACGTACACATCGAGGACATGCGCCCCGGCGTACATGACCACCTCGCCTTCGGCGAAGGCACCACCGACTTCGCCGAAGTCTTCGCCGGGCTGCGCGCGGCGAACTACGCCGGCGGCCTCCACGTCGAGTTGAGCCGCCACAGCCACGACGCCGTGCGGACGGCGACGCGCTCCCTCGAGTTCTTGCGACCCCTGATCGGCTCCTGACCCCAGCGAGGCAACGGAATGCCCCTGCCCCCCCTCGACCAGCTGACGCCCTCCCGCATCCTGCTCATCAAGCCGAGCGCGCTGGGCGACATCGCGCACAGTCTCCCGGTGTTGTCCGCCTTGCGCCGCCGCTTCCCGAAGGCGCACCTCAGTTGGCTCGTCAATCGCGCCTACGAGCCACTCATCGCCGGCCATCCCGACCTCGACGCGACTCTGACCTTCGATCGCGGCGCGATGAAGCAAGGCTGGCGCTCGGCCTGTCGGAGCGTCTCGTCGCTCTGGCAGACTCTCCGCCGGGGCGAGTTCGACCTCGTCCTCGACCTGCAAGGGCTACTTCGCTCCGGCCTCATGACGCGCGCGACCGGGGCGGCCCGCCGGGTCGGCCTCGCCGGGTCGCGCGAGGGGGCACGATGGTTCTACACCGATGTCCTCGCCGATCCGGGCCGGGCGGGGCTTCACGCCGTCGATCGCTACTTGCTCGTCGTCCAGGCGCTCGGCGCGGCCACCGCACCGCCGCGCTTCCACCTCCCCGTCGCGCCGCAGGCCGCCGCCTGGGCCGAGTCGGCCCTCGCCGGCCTGCCCCGCCCCTGGTACGTCCTCGCCGTCGGCTCGCGCTGGGTGACGAAGTGCTGGCCCCCGGCGCACTTCGGCAGCCTGGCGGGCCGGGCGCAGGCGGAGTTCGGCGGCAGCGTCGTCTTCGTCGGCGGCCCCGAGGAGACGCCCCTCGCCGCCCAGGTGATGGCCCGCCTCCCCGGCCCCACTCTTGACCTGACGGGACGAACGACCCTCCCCCAGCTCGTCGCCATCCTGGCGCGGGCCGATGTCATGGTCGGCAACGACACCGGGCCGCTGCACGTCGCTGTCGCGCTGGGCCGACCCGTCGTCGCCCCCTACACCTGCACGAAGGCCGCACTCACCGGGCCGTACAACCAGGCGCACCGCGCCATCGAGACGCGCGTCTGGTGTGCCGGCAGTTACCGCAAGCGGTGCGACCGCATGGAGTGCATGGCCGAGTTGACCCCCGACCGCCTCTGGCCGACGCTCCGCGACATCGTGACCACATGGCACGAGCAGAGCCGCTCGGCCTGATCGGCGTCGGGCGAATTCGTAGGCCGACGCTCGGGCAGCAGCACGAACCCTCGGCCCCTTTCGGGGGTCTCACCCGTTCGATTACTGCGTCCGACCTTTCTAAGAGTCTGTTTTGATATAAATAAGCTAGAAAACGTGAAGCCGGTGTAAAAGTACCGAACGCTCGAGCAGATTCAGGTCAGTTATGTCGCCCGGCACGAAGTATATCCTGTTTTCCAACTGATATATATCAAAACAGGCTCTAAGAGTTGAGGAACTCAGCGATAATGTCGCAAAGTCTTTTCAGATACGGAAATTTGTCTATCAAACCCGCGTAGATGTGTGCGTAGTCGAGCGCCTCGATAGTCGCCAGGGCATTCCTCTTTTCATACGTCTTGCCACCGATGACGTAGCAGTTTTTCATGTCGTTGGCCGGCGTGGGCCGCAACTGCATGTCGTCGTTGACCGGATCAAACCCGCACGCGGCGATGATCGCAGGCACCGTGATGCTGGCATCGATATTGGGGAAGTGAGAGTGTTCGGCCAAGAACCACGCCTCGACCTCCATGATGGACAGAATAAAGTCCACGACAATTGGTATGGTTCGGATGAGGAGTGGAAGACTGGTCTCCAGGGTGGGAATCTCGGCAGGCGTGAAGCTGGGATAGACATCACGGATGCAGACGATCTTCGAGTATCCAGAACCTGCGAGCGACGGGTACTCCCTGGACATTCGGGTCTTGACAGCAGCATCGCCCCCGCAGTCATGGATGACAACGAAATGCTCTTGGCCCGCGTGCGGTCCTTCGGCTTGAATTTGAAAGTTCCGACGAGGGCAGGTCGTCCCCCCGGCGATCCGACGCCACTGGACCAGGACAGCGTTCTTCTCCGCCACCTCCCTAATCAGCTTGTCAACGAATACGACCTCGGTGTAGCCTTCGACGAAGATGGCCATCTTATTCATGGGTGAGCGCGGTCTCCATCATGGGGATCCCGTTCGCGAAATCCATTTCGAAGAAGGTGAAGTTGCTCATCCCGACGAAGCGGAAGTACTCGAACTCCTTCTTCGAGTTCTCGTGGTTCCGAACGGTCACATGGTTGCCCTGCCGCCGCAACACGCTCCACTCATCGAGGGGCACTTCATTCATCACGAACATGTCGTTGGTCGAGACGATGAGTTGGATGTCGGATTCCTGTGCACCTCGCCGCATCAGGTCGATCAACTTACAGGATCGCTCGAAGTCAAGACCCTCTCCGATGTCGTCCACAATAATGCAGGAGGGCCGACTGGCGATGACCGCATAGGACAGCAGAATGATGACGGAGATAGCCCGGAACATTCCCTGCGACATCTCCGTCTGCTGGGTCCGACACGGGAGATCCCGTTCTTGGACGAACAAGATCAAAGGATCGACCCGACCACCGACCGGCATCATTAGCATGATATCAGTCGGTACCATTAAATCGACTTCAGTGATTTCGTAACCGATAGCGTTCATCCCGTCCCGCACCGCCGCCGCGAAACGGTCGGGGAAATCCTTTACGCCTTTGCGGAAAAGTGCGACAATCGCATTCACGTCACGCGGATCTGGGATCGGGCCATCCTGCACAACGAGTGCGAGAGTTCCGTGCCCCATCTTGTCGCCAAACTCGTAGTGTCGTACCCCCTCGCCCCACTGGCCGAGGGGTTCCAAGAAACTGTGCTGGATGCTGTCGCGGCGTGCGACGATGGCCGCGTCCCCCTCGGGCGTCTGGAACTCGAAATGATCGTTCTGCTTTTCATGAAAGATCTTGCCAACCCCTCCGGCCCCGCGGCTGAGTAGAACCTTGTCCCCGTCGCTGAACTGCTCGGAGACGACCTTACGGTCTAAGATGTCAATGAAATATCGCTGGGTCCGTCCCTTGTGGTCGAAAATCGCCTCGTATGTACCCGTCGAGAAGTCCGAGGGCTTTCTTCGCCCTGTTACGAGATATCCCAGCCCATTGATGGTACTCAGGGTGCGACTCTTCCCAGAGGCGTTTTTTCCGACCACGAGGTTGATACGGCCGAGCGTTAGGCCGGACAAAGTCCATTCGCGGGAGGTTTTGGGAAATTGGGTGTATGCAAAAGTTCTGAGTCGCATGGGCAGTCACCTGTCGCTCGCAGTTCGGTATCTGGTGTGGCTCGTTCATACAACCGACCAGGTAGTCATTCTGCATTGTACGGGCCAGAAACAGATAGCCAATCCATCTTGGAAGGCCCAATTCTATACTCTCACCGACAAACTACCTCCAGCAACTCCACCGCCGGCTTCCCGTCGAAATGGATGATCGCCAGCCGTCCGTATAGCACGCCCGTCCCCGTCTCGCCGAACCACGCCATCTGCTCCGTCCCGGCGTCGATACGCACGAACGCCTTCGGCTCGATAGGCGCATTACGTCGTGCCGGATCTCAAGGGTGGATCCAGTTCGCCTCATGGGTAGGTTGCGGACATCCACCCTCGAATGGCTCCGACCGATCCGCCACTATTCAGAACAGCGAGGAGGTCGATGAACGCCTGGCGTTCGCCCTGGAGTCGCCCGTATCGTTCGTTGAGAAACGTGATGACGGCGAGAATTCGAGCCTGCTGATTGTTGAATCGGCCATCCTCGACGCAGCAACGAGCAAGGACTTGCACAACGATCTCCGACGCGGACCAATTGTTCGCGTCTGCCTCTTCCAGGATGTCTTCCAGACCCGCCGCCATGAACTCCCGAAAGAGATTTCGACCGGCGCACGCCTGAGCCGCGACCCGACGAAAAGTCTGTGAGAGGACGCTCATGCCGACGCCCCTTGGAATACGTCGGCCAGACTGGACGAAAGTCGTTTCAACTCGGCTTGACGCTCGGCGTATTCCTCTTCGGGGATCAGATCGATGTCGATGTTGAGGATGTCGCCGTCCTTGCCCTCGATCCACGATCGCGAATGTTCGTGTGTGATCTGGGAAAGCTCGCTGGCCGTCTTGTCCTTGCAAAAGAGGACCGCCATTTGGATGGCGTGGGAGACTTCCTCCGGGACGGGCGGGCCGCTGATCCCCTTCGCCGTCAGGCGATAGCGATACTCCGGGTAGGGGCCTTCGCCACGAACCATTTCCGTCGTCAAGAGTCCGCCATCGAAGAGGCGTCCGAAGAGTTCGGCACTATCGGCGATGCCCGGACCTCGAGGCATTCGAGCGATCGGCCAATCCGTGAGTTGTCCGGGGCGCTCGAATCCATAGTACAGATGGGCGAAATAGAACGCCTTGAACAGTTTCGTCTTCCCGATCCACTCTCCGTCCGCCTGCCGGAGGATTTCCAGCAAGACGACTTCCGCTGTTGTTTTTGGCATACCTGCAACCCTCCCCCAGTGGTTGTTCGTTGTTGGTTCGGTTTGGCCGTTCGTGCATCGTCTCCAACGCCACTCGATTGGTTTATGTTGGAATGTGACTGATCTACTGCACGTTTGAGCAGATGACATTATACCAGTAGGCAGGCGAATAATCCACTAGGATCTATGCCGATTCCTCACCGACCGCCCGGCGTTCGGCTTCGCGGGCGGCAGAGGCGTCAGCGAGTACCTGCTGCATCAACTCCGGGTCGGCATCGAACATGCCGACGACGCTGGCCCAGTTGTTCGGTGTGGGGACTTCCGTCAACTTCTTTTCGAGAGCTTCGACCCGTTGGGCAAGGCTTTCCAGTGTCAGATTGGTCATCGTCGCATCTCCGTGGGAATGCTGCATTGTACCACGGCAGCTTCATTCGCGAAGGACGAGTCGGGCAAATGATGGGGATTCTGCACCTGCGGCGGGTGGCTGTGTATAAAGTGCCAACCAAAGGATTGTCTATTGGAAGAGACAAGTTGTGAGGGAGAAGCCAATGCAAGGAGCTATAATGGGATGTAGATATGGAGAGACGTGTCGTCAGGAATAGGTCTTCTGGGATGACACAGCCCCATCGGAAGGACAGCGCATGTTTGAACGGATGCACGATCAATTCCAGTACGAGAGCTTCGCGGTCCTGATCCATGACCTGAAGAGACGCTATCATCGCGTTCATTCGGGCGAGATCGAGGGACTTCACTACGAATTCATTGAGCAGTGTACCGAAGAACGGTCTGGCTTCTTAACAGTGGAAAGGCTTGAAGCGCCGGAACACGGGACGCCTTCGCAATTAGAAACTCTGGTAGTCGAGGACAACCGAGTGGTCGCTCGTTTCGTCCGCGAGATATATCCAGGATACTGGCTTGGAGAGGCTCAATAGACGAACCTTCGGGCGACACCATCCCGCTGGATTGGTGGTGCCTCTTCGCTTACGGTGTGCATAAGGGCTGAACCTCCCCAGGAATGGTGGACACCCAGTTAAGAGTGTAAACTCTACTCAGGAGGTCCAACATGGCAAGACAGCGACGCACCTACACCCAAGAATTCAAGCAGTCCGCCGTCCAGCTCGTCACCGAGCAGGGCCGCTC
>JANXSH010000411.1 GCA_025356615.1 Planctomycetia bacterium
GGATTCGGCACGGGCACGGGCACCGGCTCCGCGCTCGTTCTCGACGGCACGACCCGGTCTGGATCCATACCCCGAGGAAGCCCCGTGGGCGGCGGGGTCGCTGGCGTCATTCGCAGTTGCGGCGAGAACTCTTCGTCCGGCCGAGCCGCGACTCGCGACCCCACACCAAAGCCGACGGCCGCAAGTAGCGGCAGTAACCAGAGCAACCTCTTCATCGTCGGACCTCCCTGTCCCTGCCTCGCATTCGCCTGTATGGGGCGCGATATAGCACCTCGTTTCGACCCTGTCGAGGCCGACTCGGGAACGGGAGCGTCAAACGAGAGGGGTTGGTGGAGGCGGGGAAGTGTACGGCGTGAAGTCACTCGTCTTCGGCGCTGACGTGCCAGCGGCAGGAGTCGCACACCTGGCAGACATCATCGCCAAACTCGACGTGCGAGTCACACCGGCAGCAAATCCAGCCGTCGATGGCCTGTTCGGCGAGGCTCTCCCAGTCCGGTTCGAGGACCTCTAGCCCCGCCACGTCGAGGAAGAATCTCGCCCACTCCACCTGCGAGGCCGCGACCGCGATTTGGATGGGGGCGAAGGAGAGTCGGCCGATGAGGGTGTTGGCCAGACAGGGAACGTCGCCGGTGATGTGGGCGTCGATCCCGTTGAGGAGCAACCGCACCCAGGCGACCTGGGCGTCGGCTTCGTTGCCGAACTCGGCGATGACCTTCGTAAGCTCGAACATGGCGAACTCTCCGACGGATCGGTCCTGATCCATCGAACAGTATCTCACGGATTGCCAGGCAGGCAGACGGCAGAGAGCTAGATTCCGTCATTCCTTCCCAGGACGAGATCCACCAGCCAGCACCCGCGGACGTGGTCGGCATATTCGCGACAATGCGTGAGGATGGCGGAATCGCTACAACCCGCGTCCTCGATCGCGTCCCCGAGGATCGGGTAGAGTTCCGCCGCGCCTGCCTCGATTTCCTCGGCGATCCGGGATACCGCCCTGTCGTTCGCGCACAGCCACAGCGGGTCGATGCGGACCGCGTGGAACAAGGTCGGCCCGAACATCTCCCGGAAGAGCCGACACTGGACGACCTCCTCGACCTGCTCGCCGCGCCAGCCGCCGCCCTCCGCGATGGCCCGGCGCGCGTGGTCGGCCGCGTCGAACGAGGCGTAGACGCCGTGACTGGCCGCGAGGCTGACGGCCTGGGTGATGAGTTCCGTCGAACGAGACCAGGGCATGCCGACCTCCCCTTCGACGACGACCGAACGGTCGCGGGCGTCGAGGTGCGCCAGGAAGGCGAGCATCTCGGCCTTCTCGAGCGACTCCTCGGACTCCAACCCGAGGGCGTACCGCTCGGCGATCGCGAGCGCGTGTCGCGTGTCGTCGTTGGGCATGAGGTGGAGGCCACGTCGGCAACAGGCGACGGCGAAGAGGCGTCGCTTGCGATCGCTCAGGTGGTCCTGTGCGAAGGCGAACAACTCGTAGAGGCGGTCGCAGCGGTGCCAGGCGTGTTCGTTCATGGGATTGCGGTAGAATGTCCGTAAGACTTCAGAGTTCTGAACAATGACCAGAATGAGCCATCGGAAAGCGGCACTCAGCGAGGAAAGAAGCGGCTGAGAAGGGCGAGAGACCTGAATATTCGTCGCTCACGCCCCTCCCGTGTCTACTTTTGTCGGTTTTGTTCAGAACTCTGAAGTCTTACGAATGTCTTTCGGGGTCATTCCTCGAATCTATCATTAGGATAGCAGTTGGTTCGGCGGAGTCTAGGAAAGAGGCTCCGATCAACTAGATGAAGGGTCCATAAGTTCCTGGCCACTGATCTTCGCCTGTCGAGATCGCGATGGGTAAAGTGTGGATTGGGGCTCAGCGCCCAGCTGAGGCCGACCGTTCGAGTGGCCCGCATTGGCGTTCGACTGGGATGTTTTGGGTGTTTTGGGAGTTTTGTCCAGGGTAAGCACCATGCGACGAGGGACCACACTCGGCCGACGAAGACGACGCCCCGCCTTGACCCCTCCTCCCTCCGACCCTAACCTAACCATGCCGCCCGACCCCACCGCCCCGCTGTGAAGGGACCATGTCAACGACTCTCTCCGCTCTGCCCGACGCCGGTGGCCGATTCGGCTCCTACGGCGGTCGCTACGTCCCCGAGACCCTCATCGCGGCGCTCGACCAGCTCGACGCCGAGTACGCCCGCGCGCGGGTCGATCCCGCCTTCCGGGCCGACTTCGACCACTACCTGAAGGTGTGCGTCAATCGGCCCTCGCCGCTCTACCTCGCCGAGCGCCTCACCGCGCAGGCCGGCGGCGCGAGGATCTACCTCAAGCGCGAGGACCTCAACCACCCCGGCGCGCACAAGATCAACAACTGCATCGGCCAGGTCTTGCTCGCCCGGCGCATGAACAAGACGCGCATCATCGCCGAGACGGGCGCGGGGCAGCACGGCGTGGCGACCGCGACGGCCTGCGCCCTGTTCGGGTTGCCCTGCCAGGTCTACATGGGCGAGGAGGACATCCGCCGACAGAAGCTCAACGTCTTCAAGATGCGCTCGATGGGCACGGAAGTCATTCCCGTCACCTCGGGGAGCCGGACCTTGCGCGACGCCATCAACGAGGCGATGCGCGACTGGATGGCGAGCGTCCGCGACACGCACTACATCCTCGGCAGCGTCGTCGGGCCGCACCCGTTCCCGCAGATCGTGCGCGACTTCCAGTCGGTCATCGGGTCGGAGGCACGGGCGCAGTGCCTCGAGCAGATCGGCAAGTTACCCGAGGTCGTCGTCGCCTGTGTCGGCGGCGGCAGCAACGCGGCGGGCATGTTTTACCCCTTCGTCGATGACACGGGCGTCGAACTCGTCGGCGTCGAGGCGGGCGGGCGCGGGACGAC
>JANXSH010000421.1 GCA_025356615.1 Planctomycetia bacterium
TCGTCCCTTGTAGAAATGCAATCTAGCCACAGATGAACACAGATGAACACAGATAAAGGCAAGGGATCTGTGGCGAATCCTTAGTCTCTGGATAGCCACTCGAAGGAGCAGGCGATATGTCGCTACGCGAGTTCTGGGTCAACGTGCGAACGGGAACGAGGTCACTGGTTCAGCGGGCCACCGTCGATTCCCCGAGGCTCGATGCCGAGACCATCGAGCGAGTGCTTCGCAGGGAGACTCTCTGGCTTACTCCCCGAGCGGTGGCCGGATTCAACGAGGCGGATTTCACGTTCCTGCCCGACGCCGAGCGGACGAGACTGAACCAACTCGTGACGGAATTCCGTGAAATCGCCTCACGAGTGTCGCTGGCGACCGCCGCGAACGATGACGAGGTGGCTCAAGCCCTCCCTCTATTCCGTGATATCATCGGGATGCTGGAGTTCGACCGCTATGGGGACGCGGAGGCATATAAGATTGGCAAGCAAGTCGAGCACTCCATCGGAGCCACCCGCCCGGCAGAACTCGCCGAACTACGGTTCTACACGGGGGCGGACAACACCGGCGACCCGTCCATCTGGATCTGGGCTATTCTGAAGGACGAGGCTGCGGCGAAGGCGGTCTTCGGTCGCGTCACCCGATCGATCCGCGAACTTTTGACCGAGGCCGCAAACGAAGCAGCTCCTACATTGTGGCCGTATGTGGGGTTCCGCACCGTGTCAGAACAGTCCGAGATTCTGGAGGCCGCCAAGGTATGAGCTTGCATGGCGACCTTCTGGAACAAGCACTGCATCTGTCTTCCCGCGAAAGGAAGAAGCCGAAGCAGGCCAGCCTTCGGCGAGCCATCTCCTCTGCTTACTACGCCTTGTTCCACCTCCTCCTCGAAGAAGGCGCGAAACAGTTCGCTTCCGACCAAGGCTTGCGAAAACTGGTTCGGCGGGCATTCGTTCACGGAGAGATGAAGAAGGCAGCCAAATCGCTCTCCTCTGGCGGCACATTGCCGGATCACGTCAAAGCCGTCTACTTGGGAACCGTTCCGTCTGAACTGCGGAATGTCGCCAAGGCATTCGTGGACTTGCAAGATCGTCGCCACGATGCCGACTATGACATGAATGCCTCGTTTACACGTTCACAAGTCATCGATCTGATCACCCTCGCTCGAGATGCCTTCGACGACTGGAAGACAGTGCGAGCCAAACCGGGCGAGCGTGTAGCCGTCGAGCTATTCCTATCCGCAATGCTCTTGTGGGATCGCTGGGGGAAGTCGTAAAATCCATCCCTAGCCACTACCCCGAATGACCGTCCCTACTCGAAACCTCGGGGTTGTCGAATGGACTCATCCGTGGCTCATTCTTTCTTGAAAGTCTCTCGATTGCCCCACGCACGGAGGAAGCATGTCTGAGGAATTCGTTAGGCCGGGGGTCGCCGGCCCCTGGCCAGCACTGGATCACAAGGCGCGGCGCGTGCTCGGCGTCCTCATCGAGAAGGCGAAGACGACGCCCGACGCTTACCCGCTGACGCTCAACGCCCTCGTCACCGGCTGCAACCAGAAGTCGAACCGCGACCCGATCATGGAATTGGACGAGGGCGATGTCGAGGACACCCTGCGCCAACTGAAGATGCACGCGATCGTCGTCAAGGTCTTCGGCGGTCGGAGCGAGCGCTGGCGGCACCTGCTCTACGAGACCTGGAACGTCGATAAGCTCGAGCTGGCCATCCTGGGCGAACTGCTCTTACGAGGGCCGCAGAGCGAGGGCGACCTGCGGGGCCGGGCCAACCGGATGGAGCCTTTCGAGGATCTCGAGATCCTCCGAAATCGCATCCGCCCGCTGGTCGAGAGGAACCTCGTCGTCTATCTCACCCCCGAAGACCGTCGCGGCGCGATGCTGTCGCACGGGTTCCACGACCCCGCCGAGTTACGGCGACTCAAGTCCCACGCCGCCTCCGCGCCGGCCTCCGTCGCCCCTGCACCGCATGTCGCCCCACCGAAGCAAGACGAGCGCGTCGGCGAACTCGTCTCGGCGATCGAATCGCTCCGCGCGGACCTCGCCGCGTTGACGCAGCGAACCGGGTCGCTCGAGCAGACGGTCGCGGGCCTCTCGAGTACCTTGGCCGCCACGCAAAAGGAGTTGGCCGCGCTCGAGCAGGCGCTGGGGGCGTGAGTCCACTCTGCGTAGTCCTGCTGTTGTCGTTTAGCCGCAATACCGTTGAACGAAGGAGGTAGGGTGGGTCGAGCGCCTATCGTTTATACACGAGTCGCAACGACACGGGACGCAGAGCGTCCGCAGGGCATTCCCACGCAGAGCGTGGGAACGAGATCGACGCAGAGCGTGGGAACGAGATCGACGCGGAGCGTGGGAACGAGAAGGGATGGTTCCTTTTCTCGTTCCCACGCTCCGCGTGGGAATGCCCTGCGGACGCTCTGCGTCCCGTATCGATTTGACTCGTGTAGAAATGACAGCCGACTCACCCTACGACTGCCCCGATCCTGCAATGTTTGTAACAGATGAAGAGTATCATTTGACGAATACAGGCCGACTCGGTTATACTCATCTGAGTGAATAGGACGGATGCAGCGACGGCGACGAGCCTGACTCGCCGAGTGGGATCCGCGAATCACCTCCCTGGCCCCTCTGGGACTAGAGTGAGGGTTGGAGGTGTGCCTTGCAGAATGCAACGCGACAGACCCCAAGTAGCCTCGGAATGAGGATTCGACTCGCGGCATTGACGTTGCTCGTCTTTGGCCTCCCGGCCTCGGCGGAGGATGTCCGGGCCGACGACTGGAAGACGCGAGGGGCGACCTTCGAGAAGCGGACCGCTTGGGCGGAAGCCTGTCGCTGCTACGAAGACGTCCTCCGCAAGGAACGCGGTAACGTCATCGCCCGCGAAGGATATCGCCGATCGCTTCGCCGCCTGCATCTGGCGACGCGCCAGGCGGACGCTACCTATCGCCAGAGCCTCACCAAGCTCACGCCACCGCAGGCGCTCGAAATCTACGAGCAGGTTTTGTCGATCCTCCGCGTGGCTTACCCCGATCGCGCTCGAATCAACCTCCAACTGCTGTTCCAGAACGGCCTTCAGGAGATGCAATTCGCGCTCGACGACCCGCTGTTCCGCCGTCACCAGCTGCCGGGGGTCAAGCCGGAACTCATCGAAGCCTACAAGAAGCGCCTCGATACATGGTCCGCCCATATCACGACCCTGAGCGGGGCGCGCGAGGAAGCCCTCCTCGTCATCCGCTCCGCAGCGGAGGAGAAAATCAAGCTGACTCCCTCGCTCGTCAGCGCGTTGACACTCGAGTTCGCCGCCGGTGCCTGCAACACGCTCGACGAATTCTCGTCCTTCCTGACGCCCGGCAGCATGTCCACCGTCCAGGCAGCCCTCAAGGGCAAGCTCCTCGGCGTGGGGGTCGAACTCGGTGTCGTCGCCGACCGGCTGACGGTCACCCGCGTCTACCCCAAGAGTCCCGCCGCCCAGGCGGGATTCCTCAAGGGCGACCTGGTCCTCGAGATCGCCGGCGTCAACGTCCAGAACTTGCCCGCCGACGTAGCCGCCGAACGCCTTCGCGGTGATCGCGGCAGCGCGGTCGAGATCACGATCGGCCGAGCCGATGCCAAGAAGTCCTTCCGCCTGAGCCGACGATCCTTCCCCGTCTCCTCCGTCGAGTATCACCAGCTCCCCCTTGACTCCGTCATGAATGGTGGATACCTCCGCATCCACCACTTCCAGGACTCCACCTTCCAGGAGGTCAAGGATGCCCTCGCCGCGATGAACACCGGCGACCCGATCAAGGGACTCATCCTCGATCTGCGCGGCAACCCCGGCGGCGTTTTCAAGTCGGCCGTCGCCATCGCCGAACTCTTCTTGGGTGAGGGCATCATCGTCGTCGGCCAAAGTACCTTCAAGGATTTCAACCGCACCTACAAAGCGGACAACCCCACGGCATCGCAGATCCCCGCTGTCGTCCTCGTTGATGGAGAGACTGCGAGCGCCGCCGAAGTCCTCGCGGGAGCGCTGAAGGAGAGCCGGGCGGCCTTCTCGACGATGCTCCTCGGCCAGACGACCTTCGGTAAGGGGTCGATCCAGGTCATCATCCCGATGGACAAGTCGCCCCTCGAAAAGCTTGCGGGCATCCGCCTCACGGTGGCCCGCTTCCTATCCCCCTCGAACTCGCCCGTTACGGGTCGGGGCATCGTCCCGACCATCAGTTCCGACGCCGAAGGGGCGGCGCTCTTGGACGAGGCCCAGGGGGAACTCCTGAAACTCATCAACGCGGTTATGAGGCCCCCCCGCATGATGGGCGGCGCTTCCTGAGTTTCCCCGTGCGAATCGTCTGGACCCGTCCTCTGGCTGCGACCCCTCTCGGCCTCAGCTTGGCGCGTGAGGCGGGTTCTCTCCTCGTCTGGGAGTCCGAGTCCACCCTCGTCCGACTCGACTCGGCGGGGCGGGTCGAGCTGCGCCAGCGGTCGCCGGTGACTCCGGTTGCCGTCACGATGTCGGACGACGGTCGGCTCGTTGCCGTCGCGGGCCGGCGCGGCCAGGTCTGCTTGATGACGCTGGACCTCGTCCCGATCTGGGAGCGCACCCTGCCGCGCAAGCCGACGGCCCTCGCGATCGACCACCTCGGGCGGCGACTCGCCGTGGCCGACGACGCCGGCGGGGTCTTCGTCTTCGACCGCGAGGGGCACGAGGTCTGGCGCGCCTCCGCCGCGCGCCCGCTGACGCGACTCGCCTTCGTCCCCGAGGCCCCCGCCCTGATCGGGGCGGCGGAGTTCGGCCTGGTGTGCGCTTTCGACGGCGCGGGCACCTGCACCTGGCGCGACGGCCTGGTGGCGCACGTCGGCTCGCTGGTCGTGTCCGGCTCGGGGGACCGGATCTTGCTCGCGTGCTTCAACGAGGGGCTATGTACCTACGCCCTGAGCAAGCCGCGCTCCCAGCGACTGCCGATGTCGTCCCCGGCGCGCTTGGCAGGGATGGACTATCTCGGCGAGACGATCGTCGCCGTAGGTCTGGACGGCACGCTCCTGCGCTGCGCGGCGGACGGCAGCAAGCAGCTCGAACTCGCGCTCTCGGCGAACCCCCTCGCGCTGGAGGTGGAGGCGCGGGGCGAGGCCGCGTTGGTGGCGCTGGGGGACGGGACGCTGGTGCGGGTGGAGATGGGGGCGGCGAGGTGAGCGCGGATGAAAAGGCGAGTTG
>JANXSH010000423.1 GCA_025356615.1 Planctomycetia bacterium
TCGAAACTCCGCAAGGCCGCGACGTTCTTCGCCGAGAACTTCCGCCAGATCACCGACCACACGAACTGGCAGATGGCCGCTCTGTCGCTCACCGGCGTCGTGGCGCAACTCGAGGAGATCGTCGCCCAGGTGCCGCGCGGCGTACCGCCGCCGAGCACATGAATTGGGCGTGGCCTAATCCTCGGCTCAGTCTCATGCTGTCCTCACATCCGTGCGAAGGGCCGGAGGGCTTGTCGGAAGGCGTCCACGTCCGCGAACCGATCTTCCGGGTCGCGGGCCAGCGCCTTGTGAATCGACTCGGCCAACCCGTCGGGAACGTCGGGCCGGCGCTCGCGGATCGGGACGGCTTCTCGCGTGAGGATGTGGACGAGTTGATCGACCGGCGAGCGGGGCAAGTCGTGAGGGTACTCGGCGGTGAGCAGGTGGTAGAGCGTGGCGGCGACCGAGTATTGGTCGGCGGGCGGTTTTACTTCGCGGAGGTGGGTTACTTGCTCCGGGGCCATGTAGGCGATGGTGCCGCTCACCTCGCCCTGCATCGTCAGGCCGCTCAACTCACTCCCGGCGAAGGCCCGCGCCAGGCCGAAGTCGGCGAGTTTGGCGGTTCGCTTTGGTGGACGTTCTTCGATCAAGATGTTGGCCGGCTTGATGTCGCGATGAACGAAGCCCTTTGCGTGTGCATGCGCCAGCCCTTTGAGAACCTGATACACCAGCCGGACGGCGGTCCGAATGGGCATGGGGCCGTGGTCGCGTAAGATGCTCGCGGCGTCGGCACCCCGGATGAATTCCATCACGAGGTACAACATCCCCTGGTGTTCCCCCTGGTCGCGGAAGCCCACGATGTGAGGGTGACTCAATTCTCGGAGTACGCGGGTCTCGCGGAGAAAGAGGTCGATGGGTTTCCGGCTCCCGGTCCGGGACGGCCGGATGGTCTTGACCGCCACGCTCGTTCCGTCGGCGAGGCAGGTGCCCAGGTAGACCAGACCCATCCCCCCCTGGCCGATCAGAGAGTGAAGCGCGTGACCGGGGATGTGCGGTAGGGCGGGCGTGAAGTGCGTCGTGATGTCCACTCCGGCGGGAATGACGGGGCACTCGTCGGGTATCGGCTCGCACTCCGGTATGCTAGGCTGGATGCGAATGCGGAGGGTGGTGTGGCCGGCCCTCACCTCGTCGCCCTCTTTCAGTTCGGCCGTCTGGACCCGGAGCTGGTTGACGTAAGTACCGTTGTGACTGCCCAGATCGAGGAGGCGACAGCGCGGGGGATTCACCTCGATCAGGAAGTGGCGACGCGAGAAATAGGGGTCGTCGCGCGGCATCTGGAAGTGGGCGGCGGCCGATCGGCCTACGAGGAAGGTGTCATGGTGAACGAACGAGAACTGCTTTCCCAAATGTGGCCCGGCAACAACGGTCAGCGTGACGGCCATGATCGACTCCTCCGGGACGACGCGAAGTGACCGATTCGTTACCTTACTTTTTCCGCCGACCGAGTCGCTTCGTACTCGATCCTCGAGGACACCTTGTACTTCTGCTTCCGGCCTTGCACAGTCGCGGACGTTCCGTCGAACTTGGCGTTCACATTCAATTTGCCTTCGGTAGTCGAGCCATCGACCGCCGTTTCCAGGGTCCACACTACATCGACGACGCCGGACGGACTGTAGACTATGTCCGTTTCCTGCCGAACGAGACCCTTCATCGCATAATCCATCACGGCCAAGGGAGTGCCATCTGCTTTGGTGTCGATCTTCTTCATCGTCCCTTTGGACTGGGTCACTTTCTCCAGTTTGACCGAAGATCCCTCCGCGAACGCTTTCTGTATTAGGGTCTGCTCTATCGTCCAATTCTTTCCTTGTTCGACCTGTTTCTCGGGTAGGAATCTCCAGTACGTCGTCTCCCGATTGGTCAGTACAGCAAGCAATTCCATGTCCTGTGGGTCTGTTTTGCCTCTTGCCGTTGCGGTCCACTTCTCGTCGTTCCCCAATTCGAAAGAAACTTTCGTTCTGCTGAAGGTGAGATCCCCGAACTTGCCATTGGGAAGGCTTCGTTGGGCCTTGGTGTAGTATCGCTCGAATCGGATGGGTCGATCGCCAACAGTCTCCAAAACAATCCAGGTGTATTCCAAATCGACGATGTCGATCGTGGTGACTGGCTTCGGATTCCCTCCTACGCCGGTGCGTGTCGAAGTCTGTTTGCGCATCATCGTGACCACGACCTTCTTGCCCATCTCGGGAAACCGCTTCACGGAGAAGCCTTTCTTCTTCGCCGGACGAACCTCGATGCCGAAGGGCGAGGTCGCGGTCACGTCCCCTAGGCTTGCCAAGACTTTGACCGGGTAGGTTCGGGGCAACGCTTCTTTGCCGACCACCAAGACCATGTCGATCGAATCCGCCTTCGCGGGAATGACGACCGGGTCCGCCGTGATCTCTTTGGGCAACGACAGGAGTTCGACGCGAACGTCGCCCTGGCAGTGGCGTCGGTCGATGCGGACGGGCACCCGGATGGTGCCGCCGGCATCGACCTCTCTGTTCTTCGCCAGGACCAGGCTGATCGACGGGGCACCCTTGACGGTCAATTGCATCGTGCGGGCCGTCGTCACTTTCGTCCCTACCAACTCCGCCTGGATACGAACGGGGTAGGTTCCGGGCACCTTCGCCCGGCTAACCGAGAGGGGCAGATCGACCGCGTCGGAGGTGGCCCGCACGGTCACCGGCCCCCCCTCGAGCCCCTCGACCGGATCGACGATCTGAAGCCGGACCTCCCCCTCGCAGTCGCGCCGACCGAGAAGGACCGGTACTTGGCGCGTGGTTCCGGCCACGATGTCGAGGCTGTTGGCGAGAGAAAGGACCAGCGACGGGGGTCGGGTGACGGCAAGTTCCACTTTCGCGATTGCCGAATCCTCTCCGATGCGCGCTTCGACTTCGAAGGGGAGGACGCCCGCCGCACGGTCGGCGGGGATCGTGACCCGGATCGTCCCTTCTTCGGAGCCGTCGGCGAGGGGAGTTGCGGCAAAAGTGACGCCCGCAGGTAAACCGCGTGAATAGAGCGTGACCGGGCCTCGTCTTTCGCCGCGTCGGACCCGTAGGGCGAACGACTTCTCTTTGCCGGCCTCGACGCCTTGCGGCTGGATGGGATCTAACGCAAACGGTGGTACGATCGGCTCGACCGGCGGGGAGACGTTCCCTTTGTCGGAGCCACCCACCGCCAGCCAAAGTCCCAGGCACAGCAAACCTACGAGGGCGGCACCCGCGCACATCCACAGCACGGGCCTTTTCGGGATGACTTTGTTTGGAGATCCGGTCCGAGGAATTACCGGGACGAGCGTGATTTGCTCTCCCTGGAGCCAACGCTGGAGGTCGTCCGCGAGGGCCTGACAATTCGGATATCGATCCTCGACTCGCTTCGCCATCGCCCGGAGGCAAATCGCTTCCAGCCCCGGCGAGATGTCGGGCCGGCGAGAACGAGGACTCGCCGGCTCGGCGTGGACGATCTGGTAGAGCACGACTTGGGGCCGACCCTCGAAAGGGGTGTGTCCGGTCAATAGTTCGTACAGCACCACTCCCAGGGCGTATTGATCGCAGGCCGGCTGGGCCTCGCCTTGTTGACC
>JANXSH010000430.1 GCA_025356615.1 Planctomycetia bacterium
CATCTGGCTCTTCTGCACCAGTTCCGCCACCCGCAGTTGCTCCTCGCCGCTGATCGCCTTGCGCCGTTGTTCGAGCCTCACGGCGGCCTCCTCCGCGTTGCGCGACCGATGCGCCTGATCGTCCAACTCCCCACGCAGGTCGGCGTAATAACGTTTCAATCGTGCGATCTGCCGATCCCGGCGCTCGCCCAATTCGCGCGCCCTTACGTTGGCCAGCGCCGCGAGGGTACGCAGCACCTGCTCTCGCGCCGCCGCGTAACCCGCCGCCACGCCCTGCCGCCTCGCCTCCGGCAACGGTTGCACCGGCTCCCTCGCCAGATGGCCCGGATCCAGCAATGCTTCGAGGTGCCTCACCTCCCGCCCGTAGTGCAGGTCGATGGCCACGGGCATGATGGTCTGCTCCTTCTGGTCGCTGACGAACTCGGCTTGGAACCAGTACACCGCCTGCGTGAAGTGCATCGCCCGCGCCCGCTTCACCTCCATCTCCAGCGGGGCCACCAGGGTCAGGCTCTTGCGAACTCGGCCCATCAGGTTGTGCGGCTCCAGGTTCAGGCCGATCAGGTAGAAGTGTGCCGACTGCCCCCGCCGCAGCGCGTCGGCGAGGAGCCGGTCGATCAGCGGGGTGCCGAAACTGGCCAGTTGGGAGCCGGGATGCTCGGGCACGGCCTCGGGGTCGAACGCGAGTCGCAATACCTCGGAACCAGCGCCCTCGGGCAGCAGCACGTCGTAGACCTGCGGCTCGACCTCGTCCCACGCCCCCTCGACGGTTTCCAGGTAGTCGCGCAGGAACCTTTCGAGCGGAGAGGCGGCGGGAATGTCGGATCTATTCATTTCGGACCTCGGCGGGGTTAGGGAGGGCGAGGCTCCTGCCGAGCCGTTTTGGGGAGGGCGTATTGGGGATCCGGGCCTTGCCGGCTCGGCAGGAGCCTCACCCTCCCGATGTCACCCTCCCGATGTCACCCTTCCGGCGTGAAGCGGTCGCCGAAGAGCTTGTCCTCGTGGCCGCGCTGCTCCAGGTACGCCCTCTTCGCCTCCACCAGCCGATTGCCCAGTGCCTCCATGCGACTGCGGAAGTCGCCGAGGTCGTCCGACTCGGCCCACAGGTCGGCCACCACGTCCTCGAACTCGCGGTCGTCCTCGAGGTTGCCCAGGATCATGTCGATCTCGCCGATCACCAACTCGAACATATTTAGCTTCGCCTCGAGCAGGTGCAGCACCGCCTCTTCCACCGTCCCGGCTGCCACCAGATTGAATACATGGATGTCGCGCGTCTGGCCGATCCGGCTGAGTCGGCCGATGCGCTGCTCGATGCGCATCGGACTCCAGGGCAGGTCGTAGTTGCAGACGGCCTGGGCGAATTGGAGGTTTCGGCCCTCGCTACCGGCCTCGGTACACAGCAGCAGTCGGGCCGACCCCTTGAAGTGGTTGATGGCCGCCTCCTTCGCCAACCGTTGTAGCCCTCCGTGGAATACGGCCACCTCGTGCCCTGCCTTGCTCAGTCGGGCCTCCAGCATCTCTTGCGTGGCGCGGAAGTGGGTGAAGATCACTATCTTGTCGGGATACTCGGTGAGCAGTTTCAGCAGGTGATCGACCTTGGAATTGTCGGTAAGCGCGTTCGCCCGGCGGGACAAGTCGGCCAGGCCGTCGCGCTCGGCGTCGGACAGCCCGGCGCTCTCCGCGAGCCGGCCGAGGGTGCCGGCCGTGGCCTGGGCGGAGGAGCCGAGGGCCATCTGGAGCGCCATCAACGCCATGCGGGACAGGCCGCCCTTGGTCTTCTTGGCGCGCAACTGCTCGCGGACGAGGCCGGCCACCCCATGATAGAGGTCGTGTTCGGCCTTGGTGGGGGCGATACGGTCGGTGCGTGCCCAGCGGCGCGTGAACTGGAGGCCGACGGTGTTGCGCCGGTTGCGGACCATGACCTCTTCGAGCAGGCGGTGCAGTTCGTCGAGGTTGCGCGGCGTGAGTTTGTCCTTACGATCGATGAACTCTTTGGAGAACTGCTTGGCCGTCCGCAACAGCCCCGGCTCGAGGAGGTTGACGAGGTTGAACAGCTCCTCGAGGTTGTTCTGCACGGGCGTGGCGGTCAAGAGTAAGACGAACTGTTTGCGCAACTCGCTGACCAGCTTCCAACTCTGCGTCTTACTGTTGCGGAGGTGGTGGGCCTCATCGACGACGACGAGATCCCACGGACGGGCCAGGATGCGCGAGCGGTGCGGCTCGCGCTTGGCGGTGTGCAGCGAGGCGATGATGAGGTCGAAGTCGTTCCACGCCGAAGCGCCGCGTTCCTGGAACGCGGGGTCGTCGTGGCTGACGAGATCGAGGGAGAACTTCCGGCGCATCTCGCCCTGCCACTGCTCGATGAGCGAGGGGGGCACGAGGACCAGGGCGGAGCGGATCAGGCCGCGCATGCGTAGTTCCGAAAAGATCAGACCGGCCTCGATGGTCTTGCCCAGGCCGACCTCGTCGCATAGCAGAGCCTTGCCGCGAAACCGCTGCAAGACGGTCTTGGCCGTGCGGATCTGGTGTTCGAGCAGTTCCATGTCCCGCACGAGCGGCAGGCAGATGAGCTTGTCGAAGCCGGTGTGCGTGGCGAGCAACGCGGCTCGGCGGGCGAGATCGAAGGAGTCGAACGAGGCTTCGTTCGCCAAGGCGGCACGGAGCATGTCGCGGTCCTCGGGTGCCGCCGTGATGCGGACGCCCTGGTCCGTCACATGGGCGCCCGGCTCGGCGGCGGTGGGTTCGGCGACCAGCCGGAAAACACTGCCGGACTGGAATTCGAGCCAGAGGGAGGTGTCCGCGGGGAGCGTCTGCGCCTCGGGGAGGACGAGATACGGGCCGGCGGCCCCGGCGTGGACCGGGAGCGCCTTGCCGGACAGGCCGACGATCTGGGCGACGGGTAGATCGATCGAATGGAAGTAGTCCGGCAATGGGAAGCAGGCGTTCGGCGCGAGGGTGGGCAGTTCGAAGCGGTCGCCAGCCTCGAGGGCAGTGGAGAGGGGGAGGGCGGCCATGAGGGAAGGGTTCCGGGAGGTGAGGCAAAATAGTTCGATACCGTCTGTATCACGGGCGAATGATCGGTGCCGCATTCCCTCCCGTCCGACAACCCTCACTCCAGAGGCTGGTAGTTCCGCCAGTAGCTGCCACTATCGACCTCGATATGATTCTCGTCTTCGTCGAAGTATACATGGAACATGAATAGGTGCTAAAAGCGAGTGGCGTCGGGATATCTACACTCGAAAACGAAATGCGATCCAGGACCGTCCTCGTCTCGGTGCAGGTTCTGCATCGGCCCACGCGGCATCTCTTCCCGGAGTTGGAGGTAGACTTCCACGAGCAGAAAGTCGCTGAGACCCCACCGGCTGAGTTGCCAAAGGGCGTGCGGCCCCAATCGAACAGAGTATTCCATCGATGATTACTCCTGGTTCGGTAGGCGGAGTCTTTTCTGCTTGTGTTCCTCGACTCGGGTCTGCCACGCTTCTTTCGTCACGCCGGCAAGATGAGCAAACGCATCGTCCAGTTCCACGAACGCAGCGCCGTTCATCGCCTCCGATGCTTCTTGCCCTCGGGAAACGACCGGCCAGCGTTCCTCGAGCGTTGCGGCGACCCGCGTCCATTCCGCCTGTGCCATGGTCGCGCTGTCGTTGATCGGGCCGGAGAGGGACGCTTCCAATCGCCTGCCCTTGACGAACCAGGCGAGTTCTCCCCAGGCATTCGCCCATTCCGCAGAGGCGGCTTCGAGGCAGGCCCGCGCTTCGCGGAGGGCGTCGATCGGAGGTGGCATCGATTTGACGGCCCATTGCAAGGCCAGATCGACGACCGTCGTCAGCGCCTGCCACCCGCGTTGCCAGTCGACGGCATGACTGAAGCCGAACTCTTCGAGGACTCGGTGCAGTTCTTCAGATCTCTCCCGCGATGGATCGGGGTAGGCGGATCGGAATTGCTCGACGCGCCGGTCGAAGACGGCTGCCCGCTCTTTCGCTTTCAGGATGGCGTAGGGAATTTGCATGAATCTTTCTCCATCATCCAGCCTACCACTTTCGGAAGCATGTGGAAAGAGCGAATCATCACGGGGTGCGTCAACGAAATCTGGCAACAGGCAAAGTGTATGTGGTAGAAGTTAGCGAGTCGCCCGACCCGTTAGGAGAGTGTCACCTGCTTGAAGCGCCGATCCTCCCCCAATCCCCGTTGCAGCAATAGATCGTTCAGATGGCCCTTAATGGTCCATTTCACAAATACGTGTAGGGTTGCCGACCGGCGATGGGCAGGTAGATTGACCGCTCGCCTGGGAGAGCAGTCTCATGCCTGGACCATTGCCACACTATCGCCCGAGTTTCTCTGAAGAATTCCTCGCTGAGGCGCGACGGCTCCTCGCTGCTCGCACGGCAGCATCGCACCTCCGACAACGAGCGTATCTGGTCTTGCTCCTGCACGATCATCCTTTGCTTTCCAACGTCGAAGTCGGTGCCCGACTCGACCTGCATCCGAATTGCGTCCGCCGTTGGCGGCAGCGCTGGGCCGGAGGTCAGTTTACCTTTGAGGACGACGCTGGACGTGGCCGCAAGCCCGTCTTTTCCCCCCCCTCGACAGGGCCGTCGTCGCGTCCATCGCCTGCGATGTGGTCGCCCGGACCGGAAACCCGCTCCGTCGGCAATCCACCACCGATCTCGCCAAGCGGGCGGCTGACGAGTCGAACAAGCCCATCGGCCGCGGCACGGTTTGGCGAATCCTCGACGAGGACGCGATCGAGCCCTGGCAATACGAACACTGGATCTTCCCCCGCGCGGCTAACTCCTTCGAGAAGGCTGCCGTCGTGTTGGATCTGTACGAGGGTTACTGGCAAGGGGAGCGACTCGACCCATTCGACCGGATCATCAGTTCGGACGAGAAGACCAGTATTCAGGCTCGCCTACGCTGTCATGCGACCCTTCCGCCGGGCCCTGGACGGCCCCGAAGGGTGGAATCGGAGTACGAGCGAGGCGGGGCGTTGCAATACCTGGCGGCCTGGGATGTCCAGGAAGGGCTGGTCATGGGCCGCTGCGAGGCCAAGACCGGCCTCGAGCCGTTCGGACGGCTGGTCCAACGAGTGATGGGGCGTCCGGAATACGGAACGGCGGAGCGAGTGTTCTGGGTGGTAGACGATGGCTCGTCGCACCGGGGAGAAGTCTCGGTGAACAGGATGAGGGAGGCGTATGCGAACGCCATCCTGGTGCATACGCCGGTGCATGCGAGTTGGCTCAACCAGGTAGAAATCTACTTCTCGCTGTTGCAACGCAAGGTCCTCACGCCGAACGACTCGACGGACTTGCAAGGACTGGAATTGCGGATAAGGCTATACGAGGAACTGACGTGCAAGCAGCCGAAGCCGTTCGACTGGAAGTTCACCAAGTACGACCTGCTTGATCTCCTGCAACGAGTGGCGAAGAGAGGAGCGGCCTTCGTGGCTGACGCACCCGTCGCCGCGTCATGCCTGGGATGACCAAGCCTCGCCTTGCTCAACCCTACACGTATTTGTGAAATGGACCACTTAACCTCGCCGGCCAACTCGAGGCCCACGCCCAACAAGCCCCCTTGGGTAGCGTCCTCGACGCCTGCGAATCCTTCCTCCTCGGTAGCGGGCGGCAGTCCCTCCGCGACAGCCTCGCCGCCACCCTCCAGAGCCACATCGAGGGTGCGAAAAAAAAGGGGCCCCGCTCGCACCTGTACATGCGGACAGACCTGCCGCAACAAGGGAGCCGGCTCGCGCGAACGGTTGACCGCTCTGGGTTCCCTCCGACTGACCCGCGCCCATTTCTCCTGCCCCGCCTGCGACCTCGGCGGCTACCTCGTCGATGACCGCCTCGGCATCGCGGGTCGGCTCACCCGACGTGCCGAGCAAATGATCACTCTCGCCGGCGTCCACCAATCGTTCCGCCACGGCACCACCCTGCTCGAGCAGCCGGCCGGCTGGTCCGTCAGCTACGAGATCGTCCGCCAAGTCTGCTACATCCAGGCGGACGAACTGGCCCGACAGCGTGAGGCGACCGCCCCGGAAGTCGAGGCGTTCCAGGAGGCGGCGGGCCGGATGGAGTTCCAGACCGACGCCACGACGGTCAACACCCTCGACGGGTGGAGGGACATGAAGATCGGCATCTTCGCCAAACGCGAGGAGGGCCGGCCGGCCACGACCCAGGAGTGGCACACGCGCGAGCTGCCGGCCCCGACGGCGCGGCTGGCGTTCGCGGGAATCGCAGAGATCGACCAGTTCGCCAAGCAGGGGTGGCCGTGGGCAGAGCGACTGGGACTGGGGGAGGAGCGATCGAGGGTGCTGGGCGACGGAGCGGGATGGATCTGGGACCACTCGGAGTTGGCGTTCCCGCACCTGCAAGGGGTGCCGGATGTCTACCACGCCAGCGAACACCTGGCGGACGCGGCGAAGATCGCCTGTGGGGAGGGGACCGAGCAGGCGGCACGCTGGTTGAAGGAGTCCCGGTTGGCGCTGCTGGGTGACGGCTACTTGGGGCTATGCGAGTATGTAACGACCAGCGCGGAGTGGGTACCCAACCGCACGGCCTTGGAAGGCGCGACGGGGGAGCTGTCGAACTACTTCCGGGGCCACCAGGACAGGCTGAAGTACGCGCCGCGGTTGAGACGAGGGCAGGCGAAAGGCAGCGGAATGGTGGAGGGGGCGGCGAAGCAGATGATAGGCCGACGGATGAAGCAAACGGCCGCCGAGTGGGACGTAGACGACGCCAACCGCATGGCCTTGCTATGCTCCCTCGTCTACGCAGACTCCCTCACCCTCTACTTCACCGCAGCTTGACGCCAAGTTCCATTGACGCACCCATTCTTCGCCGATGGTCGGCACCGCTCCCTAACTTGGGAACTCTCTTTCCAGGTACGATGGTAGGGAGTAGAATCGCCTGATGAGGGTAGACGTGGAGAAATTCGATTCGCGCATCCTCGGAGACCAACCATAAACGTGTTGATCTCGGAAGCGGCTGAAATCGCCATGAGGATGTCCCGCGAGGAGACTCGCAGAAGGATCGGGGTGTGGATCGACCAGCTGAAGCGGTGGGACACCGATCCCTACATCAGGCAGCACTCCAAGAAACTCGATCATGCCGGTGACAACGTCTATGTGCTGATTTCCAGCGAGGATTTCTTGATCTTCTACGCCCTGGAAGAGGACGGGATTACGATCCTGGATGTGGCCCGGAAGTCCGCGATTGGCAGTTTTGGCTATTTTTCGGAGGCCAAACAGGGATGAAGGAATTCGACACGATCACATTCGATCCGACCAAAGTGAGAGAGGAATTGGCCGACCTCGAGAATCTCGTGAAGTCGAACGTCGATCTGGCAGAACGAAAAGACCTCCAGCCATTCTTCGAGCAGCGACGGCAATTGTCGGCGTTCATGGGAACTTACTGATCCGACATCGGTCCCGGAACCCATCTCGCCGTGAGTCTGGAAATTTGCTTCCGTTCCTTCTTACAAAAACCGAGCGGAGCGGTGGAGAGAACACAGATGGGTACGAGCATATACATCTACTGCCCTACAGGTGAAGAGGGTGCCAACCGTGGCGACCTGGAATACGAAGCCGAGGGATTTTTCGGTGGTGCGGCAAAGGTGACCGGAGGCGGAGGCGGCTCGGATGGCTTCAACCTCGACTTCGAGTTGGCGGATGGCGAAGATGTGGACTCCTGGGTCGTCCGACTTCGCGAATTCCTGCTCCAGGCCAATGCCCGCCCAAGCACCTACTTCGATGTATTCCCGGAAGAATGGGAACCTGGGATGCCGTGGCGGCAAGTAGAGGTAGTCGGAGCAGATCGATGGCTCACCGAACGCGATAGATGACGAGATGGTAGGTCCGCGTTCCCATGTCCGCCTCACCCCTCATACCGCCGCAGCAACAGATACTCCACCAACCACCCCAGCGTTGCCAGCGAGCGGTCCTCCCGGTCGCGGGCCGGGTCGAACTCCGAGAGGAACAGCCCCGCGACGCGCTCCGACCAGATCGCGTCGATGACCGCCAACACCGCCGCCGGCGCGGGTCCGAACGGCACCGGCTGGCTCACGGCGGGGAAGAACGTCGGGTCGAACACGTCGCAATCGATATCGAGGAACACGCGATCGGCCTTCGCGGTCAGCGTCCGCAACTCATCGAGGACTCCGGCGGGGTCGAGGGCGAGGCGCGTTGCAGGGAGGACGGCATGGAAGGTCTTCGCGATGTGTTCTCGGGGCAAGAGCAAATCGCGGTGGCCGACGTTGACGAGACAGGGCAGGGGATCGCAGTGCAGCAGGAAGTTGCCGTGCGACAACTCCTCCGTGCAGTCGCGGAAGTGATGGATATCGAGGTGGGCGTCGAACTGCACGACGACTGTCTTTGCATCGCCCGCGAGTTCGTCGTAGACGGGCAGGACGCCGAGATGATTGCCGCTCACCCAGAGCAAGAAGTCGCCGCGCTTCAGCGCGGCGTTCGCGAGTCGCCGACCGTATTCGCGCCAGTCGGCGAGGTCGGCGAGCGTCTCGAAGGTCGGCTCCTCGAGGCGGACGTGGGGCGAATAGCTGGCGGCGCGCGTCGGCACGGTTTCACGCGCGTTGTCGGCGAGGATCTCGCGGAGTTCGTCGGCGAGTAGGTGGACGCCCGCCGCCGTCCCCCCCGAACCGAACAGGTCGAAGGGGAAGAAGACGGCCGAGGTCTTGCGGGTGCGTCGCTTCATGCGTGCAGGTTCTGGAGCATCTCCTTGCGCGAGACGAGGCGTTGGCCGCGACACTCCTCGATCCCCAGCGCCCGGAGCAGGCGACGGCGGATCTCGGCGCGGACTTCCTCGACGTGGCTCTGGGTGGTACTCTGGAGGACCACCGTCCCGCCGGCCCGCCGGTCGTGCCCGCCGGCCTTCCCGAGGTTGCCGACGACCTTGCGCAGGATGTCGCCCGCCTGGGCGTCGGGGGCGGAGGAGCGCATCGACAGGATGAGCTTATCGTCATGGACTCCGGCGGCGACCACCCAATCGACCTCCTCGAATCGCATGAGGAAGTCGGCGACCTCGGCGGCGAGTTCGGGCTGAGGCAGGTCGTTGATCCAGCTGACGATGAGCCGATCGTAGATGAACGAACTCTGGAGCGCCTGGACGAGGCAGCCGAAGTAGCTCTGGGGGAGCCGGGCGTGTCGGATGCTGGCGAGGAGGTCTTTGTCGGCAAGGGGGTAGAGGTGTTGTAGCGCGATCTCGTCCATCTTGCTGGCCTCGCGCGGGTAGCCGGCGAGTTCGGTTTCGATGGCGTAGAGGAGGCCCGTCGCGAGGCGCTTCGGGATGGGGACGGCCTGCTCGGTCAGATAACTCGTCACCAGGGAACAAGTAGCACCGACGGTCTGACGGACATCGACATACGGCACGTCGGTGATGTCGCCGGGCGTGTCGTGGTGGTCGATCACGCCGTAGAGCGGAACCTTGCAGGCGAAGTTGTGCCGACCCGTGTTCGGCTGGCTGTCCACCATGACGACGGCGTCGCCCGGCATCCAGGTGTAGTCCTCGATGGGGCAGAGGTCGATGTCGAGCAACTCGACCATCGCGCGATTCTCGGCCCGGCTGATGACGCCGTCGCGAATCAATCGCGTCGGCTTGTTCAAACAACACTCTACCAGGTGCGCCAGGCCGAGCATACTGCCCAGGCTGTCGGGGTCCGGGTGGACGTGGGAAACGAAGGTAACGGATCGGGCGTCTCGTAACCCTTCGAGGAATCGATCCGATCGCCTCGGGGGAGGTTCTTTGCCGTTCGCTTCGGAACTGGCGCAACGTCGCGCCATAAGTCGTGTGCCTCCTGTGCTTGGTCCGGGGAGAGAAATCGTGTGCGGCCGAACCCTGAGTCGGTCGCGACTCGCACACTCGAAGAGGCGCTTCCCTGCCGTCAGCCCCCGACATCTGTCGGAAGCCCCGACCACCCGATCCCTAGGGAGCGGGTGATGCGGAAAGACTCTCCCGCGAACACCGTAGTAGATTGTATATCGTGTGGACTCTTCGTATCAAGCCTCCCTCTCGCGAATAGGAGAATAAACGTTCAGTTCTCCGACCGACTCAGTTCTTCGATGCGTCGCCATTGCTCCTCGGTGACAGGGACGACCGACAATCTCGGCAGACGCACCAGATCCCATCCCGAAAGGTCGGCATCCCCCTTGATGAGGCTCAGGGGTACAGGCCGGGACAGGGCACGGACTGGTTCGACCTCGACCACGACGGCTTTCACATCGTCCGACGAGGGATCTGGTTTCGGCCCCACCACGACTCGCATTTCGCCGACCACAGCCTTAATTGCCCCTGTGTGATAGAAGAAGACTCGATCCCCGACCGCTACCTTTCGCAAGTGCTGCCGGGCCAGGGCGTTCTTCACGCCACTCCAGACCGCCGAGCCGTCCCGCTCCAGATCCGCGTAGCTAAAATTCGTCGGCTCCTCTTTGAACAACCAGAGAGCCACTTCGCCTCCCTTGTCTCGTCGAGCCATCCGCTACAGTTTCACGTTTATTCACTGAAGAAACATAGAATCGATCCGAGTCGCGTGCGCTGTCCCGGGGTCGAATGCGTAGGATTCGGGTGGCGTCGGGCCTGGAGACATTCCCTCTCGATGGCGCACCTTGGATTCCGGGTCCGACGCTGTTTTCATCTTTTTACAACGAAGCAGGCGAGCGGCCCCTGTCAAGGGGCTCTTTTCCGTCATGCGGCGAACACCAGCCCCCTTGACAGGGGCCGCTC
>JANXSH010000442.1 GCA_025356615.1 Planctomycetia bacterium
CGCCCCCAACGTGCCCTCACGGAAGACGGCGTCGAGTTGGTCCTTGTCCATCCGCGCCAGGTCGCCGGGGGTGAGACAGGTGCCAGGCCCCGCGTGAACTTGGAGGCACGACAGAGCGACCACTGCCAGGGTGATGGAGAGAGACTTCATCGTGGGGACACTCTTCAGGTGTGAACACAGGGCGAACCGTATCAGAATGTATCGATTCCCCACTGGCCCTTTCTTCACTCGAATCGCGGCGAATCTGTTGGGAGAGCCAAGGATTCAACCCCCGTAGGAGGTCTCGCTCCGCTCGACCCACGGTCATGGCCATCGAGTCCGACCTTCGCAAGGACGATTCGGATTGGCACAACTCGTTCCTCATGAGCTATCAACTATCAGCCAGCCCCCTCGGCTTCATTCGTTTGGCTAAAAGCTGATAGCTGATAGCTGATAGCTCATCCTACCACCTCGCCGCCCCGTCATACCTGCCGAACACGTCGGCCATCGCGGCCATGATCTCGCCGACGGTGCAGCGGGCGCGGGCCGCCTCCAGGAAGGCGGGCATCAGGTTCTTGTCCGTCGCGGCCTCGCGGCGGATCGTGTCGAGGCAGCGTCGGGCCGACTCGTTGTCGCGCCTCGCCTTGACCGCGCGCAGTCGGGCGAGTTGTTCGCGCTCGGGGCTGGCGTCGATCACCATCGTCTCGAGCGGGTGTGCATCCTTCTGCACGAAGGCGTTGACGCCGACGAGGAGTTTGCGCTTCGCGTCGAGGTCGCGCTGGTAGGCGAACGCGGAGTCGGCGATCTCGCGGCGGAAGAAGCCCGATTCGAGCGCGGGGATCATGCCGCCCCTCTCCGCGATGCGGTCGAAGGTGGCGCGCGACTGCTCCATCATCTGCCGGGTGAGCGTCTCGACGAAATAACTGCCGCCGACCGGGTCGGCGGTGTTCGTGACGCCCGTCTCGTGGGCCAACACCTGTTGCGTCCGCAGGGCGAGCGTGACGGCGTGTTCGCTCGGCAGGGCGAGCGTCTCGTCCATGCTGTTCGTGTGCAGCGACTGGCAGCCGCCCAGCACGGCGGCCATCGCCTGGTACGCCACGCGGATGAGGTTGACCTCCGGCTGCACCGCCTGGAGCGAGCAGCCCGCCGTCTGGGCGTGGAATCGCAGCTTCCAGCTCGATTCCTTGGTCGCGCCGTAGCGGTTCCGCATGGCGTCGGCCCACAGGGCGCGGGCGGCGCGGTACTTGGCGATCTCCTCGAACACGTCGTTGTGGGCGTTGAAGAAGAACGACAGACGTGGGGCGAAGTCGTCGATGTCCAGCCCGCGTTCCAGGCACCTCTCGACGTAGTGCATCCCGTCGGCGAGCGTGAACGCCAGCTCCTGCACCGCCGTCGATCCCGCCTCGCGGATGTGGTAGCCCGAGATCGACACGGTGTTCCACTGCGGGACGTGCAGGCTGCCGAACTCGATCACGTCGCAGACGAGCCGGACGTGCGGCTCCGGCGGGAAGACGAACTCGTTCTGGGCGTGGAATTCTTTGAGGATGTCGTTCTGGAGCGTCCCGCGCAGCTTCTTCCAGTCCACGCCCTGGTCGGCCGCGTTCGCCAGGAAGAACGCCATGACGATCGCCGCCGGCGCGTTGATCGTCATCGACACCGACACCTCGGCCAGGTCGATCCCCGCGAACAGGTCCGCCATGTCGTCCACCGTATCGACCGAGACGCCGAGTCTGCCCACCTCGCCGAGCGAGCGGGAGTCGTCGGAGTCCAGGCCCATGAGCGTCGGCAGGTCGAACGCCGTCGAGAGGCCCGTCTGGCCCTTTTCGAGCAGGAACTTGAAGCGCTCGTTGGTCTGACGAGGCGTGCCGAAGCCCGCGAACTGACGCATCGTCCACAGTCGGCTGCGGTACATCGACGCATGCACGCCGCGCGTGAACGGGTACTGCCCCGGATAGCCGAGGTCCGCTTCGGGGTCGAGGTCGGCGACGTGGTCGCCCGTGTAGAGCGGCTCGATCGGCACGCCGCTGACCGTGGTGGGCGGCTCGGGCCGGGTCGGCGACCGATCGAGTTCGCGCTGCCAGCGGTGGTGTGCGGCGGTGTCAGGCAAGGTGGCCATGAGTGATCCTCGCGGGAGTGTCTATGTGTGATTGTTGCTCCCTGGCACCGTTGGGACAAGGGGGGATCGCGAGAACGTTTCGCCGCAAAGACCTAACCCCCTAACCCCCTTCCCTAAAAGGAAGGGGGGACCAGACAAGTCCCGGTCTGGCTCCCCCTCCCCTTTAGGGGAGGGGGTTGGGGGGTGGGGTCTAACCAGCGACGACCTGTGATCTTCTTCATCGCAAAGGTAATATCATCTCCCTTCAGAGCGAGGCGCGACGCCTCGCCGACACCCAGGAGTCTCCCCCATGCGCTTCCTCCTCCTCTCCACCTTCGCCATCCTCGCGGCGACGGTCGTTCTCCCCTCGGCAGAGAGTGCCGACGAGGCCAAGGACAAGCTGACGGTCTACGTCGGCACCTACACGCGCGGCACCAAGAGCAAGGGCATCTACCGGACGACGTTCGACCCCAAGACGGGCGAGTTGTCCGAGCCTGTCGTCGCCGTGGAGACGGTCAACCCGACCTTCCTCGCGATCCACCCCTCCCGCAAATTCCTCTACGCGGTCGGCGAGATCGAGGACTTCGGCAAGACCAAGAAGCGCGTCGGCGGTGTCAGCGCGTTCTCGATCGAAGACAAGGGCGACCTCACGCTGCTCAACGCCCGATCGAGCGGGGGCGGCGGACCCTGCCACGTCATCACGGACAAGGCCGGCAAGAACGTCCTCGTCGCCAACTACGGCGGCGGCAGCTGCGCCGTCTTGCCCGTCGGGACCGACGGCAAGCTCTCCAAGGCGTCGAGCTTCGTCCAGCACGAGGGAAGTAGCATCGACAAGAGCCGACAGGAAGGCCCGCACGGCCACTCGATCAACCTCGACACGGCCAACAAGTTCGCCTTCGTCGCCGACCTCGGCCTCGACAAGATCCTGGTCTACAAGTTCGACGGCAAGAAGGGCACGATCACGCCGAACGACCCGCCCCACGTCAGCACGCCGGCGGGCGGCGGGCCGCGCCACTTCACCTTCCACCCCAACGGCAAGTTCGCCTACACGAACAACGAGATGGGTTCGAGCGTCACCGCGATGACGTATGACGCCAAAGAAGGCAAGTTGGACCCGATCCAGACCATCACGACGCTGCCGAAGCCGACGAAGGGCAACTCGACGGCGGAGATCCTCGTCCACCCGTCGGGCAAGTTCCTGTATTGCTCCAACCGGGGCCACAACAGCATCGCCCTCTTCGCGATCGACCCGGAGACGGGCAAGCTGACCGCGAAGGGCCATCAGGGCGAGGGCATCAACGTGCCGCGCAACTTCGTTTTCGCCCCCGGCGGCAAGTTCTGCCTCGTCGCCAACCAGGACGGCCACTCGGTGATCGTCTTCCGAGTCAACGCCAAGACCGGAGCGCTGGAGCCGACCAAGGCGAAGATCGAGATCCCCGCCCCCGTGTGCCTGCGATTCCTGTCGGCGAAGTGAGAGGCAATTCGGAATTTAGCCACAGATGAACACAGATGAACACAGATAAAACCCAAGAATGAGGAAGGCAGCAACCGGAGGGCTTTCTTTCCTTTCTTATTGTCTTATCTGTGTTCAGCTGTGGCAAAAGTCCGGCCTTTCAGATGCCGGAACCACTCTGGATGCACAGCGGTGATCCTGATAAAATGAGGAGGATACCCGTCAGGAGGATGAACGAAATGCTAGGCGTGACGTTGGACGTGAGTCCGTTTCTGGAGCGAATCGGCAAGGAGTTGATGCGAATCGACCCTGCCGAGGTGAAGACGCTCGCGGAGTTGATCTACGAGTGCTACACGCGCGACCGGATCGTCTTCGTGTGCGGCAACGGCGGCTCGGGGTCGAACGCCTCGCACTTCTGCGAAGACATCGGCAAGGGCAGCCTGCGCCGACAGGATTTCGAGGACGACACGAAGAAGCGCATCCGCATCCTCAGCCTCACCGACAACACGCCCTACATCCTCGCCTGGGGCAACGACGAGGGGTTCGACCGCATCTTCGTGGAGCAGCTCAAGAACCTCGCCGGGCCGGGCGACCTCCTCGTCGCCATCAGCGGCTCCGGCAACAGCCCGAACATCCTCAAGGCCGTCGAGTGGGCCAACGCCCACGGCATGAAGACGGTCGGCTGCACCGGCTTCACCGGCGGCAAATTGCGCGGCCTGGCGCATCATGGACTACACGTCCCGCTCGACGACATGGGCATCGTCGAGACGGTCCACCTCGCGGCGTTCCACTGGGTGGTCGATGACATGCACCGCCGCGTGGGGCTGAACAACCAGGCGAGACCGGCATGAGCAAGGCGAGCTATACGGTAGAGGAGATCCTGCGGGTACTCGACGAGCATGGGCGGAACTATTCGTTCCCGATGCTCGACAATGACTATTTCTATCCCGGCGATGTGCGGCTAAGTGCTTACGCTGACCAAACTCGATGGGCGATAATTATCGAACAACTTTGCTGCAATAACCGTCAGCGTCCGCGAGAAGGAATTGAAACATATCTAGGCGTCTTCGGCAATTGTGTCCTCGGGCCAGCGAGTTTCAGGCAAGTTGGTGGGCTGACTTATCGCACCTCGGATGATGAAACGCTCTATTCGGGGAGAATACCCCCTTCCGTAACGAAAGTTGAAATCCGAGGTCGGGAGGTGTTCTTCCCGCGTGACCCTAAACTATACAAAGCTAAGAGAATCAAGATCGAAGATCCCGCCCTACTTCACGGCCACGAATTGATGCGTGTCCTCCTGCCAGAACACCGCGAGGCCATGCTGGCGACCGAGGAGGAGCGCCGACGACTCATCCCGCACGACCTGCCGCTCTTCGCCCGACTCGACGAGTGGCACCATCCCGACCTCGCGGACGACGAACTCGTCAGCGAGTGTTCGACGTTCCGAAACCTCGCCATCGCGATGGTCGAGCTGGAGCCGAATAGGTTTCGCCTCACGGAAAAGCCTAATACCCATTGGAGCAACTGGCCGATGGGCGGCACCCTTTGAGCGACTGTCATGCACTACCTCGGCATCGAGATCGGCGGTACGAAACTCCAGGTCGGCGTCGGCCCGGATGACGGGCGGCTGCGCGGGCTGTGGCGCGGCAAGGTGGACCTCGACGCCGGTCCCGCAGGCATCCGCCGGCAGATCGTCGAGGCGGTCCCGGCGGCCCTCGCCGAGGCGGGGCTGACGCAAAGCCAGGTTCGCGGCGTCGGCATCGGCTTCGGCGGGCCGGTCGATGACACGACGCGAACGGTCATCAAGTCGCACCAGATCGAGGGCTGGGACGGCTTCCCGCTGGCCGACTGGATCAGCGACGCCGTCGAGTTGCCCGCCGTTCTGGGCAACGACGCCGACGTGGCCGGCCTCGCCGAGGCGACGCACGGCGCGGGCAAGGGGCTGTCGCCGATCTTCTACATGAACATCGGCTCCGGCATCGGCGGCGGGCTGATCCTCGATGGCGAAATCTACCGCGGAGTCGGACGCGGGGCGGCGGAGATCGGGCATCTGAGAATAGAATACGGGGGTGACTATTTCACTCTGGAAGATTTCGCCTCGGGGTGGGGAATCGAGAAACGATACCCAACGCTTGCGAAGAGTCACGAACACCTCGCACTCCCTGAAATCGTGCGACGAGCCGATGATCCTAGCGCCATCGGCCGCGCGGCCCGTAGGGTAATCAGGGAGGCGACCGATCATTTGGCAGATGCATTGTGTCATGTGATCGCCTTGCTCTGCCCGCGACGGATCGTCATCGGTGGCGGCGTTTCGCTGTTGGGTGATCGGTTGCTCGCCCCACTGCGTCAAAAGGTGGCCGAACTATGCTTCCGTCCATTTGCGGGGCTGACCGACATCGCCCCGGCATCACTCGGTGAAGAGGTCGTCGTGCATGGCGCGATTCGACTGGCGCGGCAGAAACTCGGCGAACAAGGAGGATGAGCATGTCAACGACGACAGCGACGAAGATGACGGCGGAAGAGTTCTTCGACTTCGTGCATCTGCCCGAGAACGCGAACAAGTGGTTCGAACTCGACCGAGGGGAGGTAATAGAGATGTCATCGCCCACCAGGCTGCACGGTGTCGTGTGTACTCGCATGGGCCGCTACCTCGACCAATTCTTGGACGACCATGGGGGCGGCTATGTCGCGGGCAATGACTCCGGGGTCATTCTGGCTCGCCACCCCGACATCGTTCGGGGTCCGGATGTTGCCGTGTTCGACGACGCCCAGGTCATGGCTGATGTTCATCCGAAGTACGGTGAGGTCGCGCCGATACTCGTCATCGAAGTCCTGTCCCCAAACGACCGCGCCGTCCAGGTCAATCGCAAGATAGCGGACTACTTCCAGGCCGGTACGAAACTCGTCTGGCTATTCGATCCCGAATCCTTCTCCGTGATCGTGCATCGCCTCAACGGCGTACCACAGATCCTCGACATAACCGGCACGCTCGATGGGGAGGATGTCATCCCCGGCTTCCGATGCAAATTGGCTGACATCTACCGCCTTCCTCACGAACCCCGTTCCCCTGCCGCTACACCGGCTCACCGCCCCTGAGCCTTCCGCCCGCGCTCGACGATTTGCCCCATCTCCGCAAGCATCTCCTTCGGCGTCAGGCCGCGCCAGTCGTGCCCCTGGCGCGAGGCGAAGGTGATCTTCCCGTCGAAAGCGGGCTGCGCCTTCTTCGCCCAGTCGTCGAGACGATGGACGGCGTTGTTGAGGAAATACTCGTCCGCCTCGCCGACCCAGATACGGACTTTGCCGCGCAGCGTGGGCGCGAGCGCCGGCCAGTTCTTTTCCAAATGCGCGCGCAGATCATACTTGCGATAGTGTTCGACAACTTTAGGATCGATTTCCCCGGCCTTGTCCCACAGGGGGACCGGCAGGCCGTCCTTGCCGCGCGGGCCGAAGGTGGCGTTCCACGCGCCCCAATCCTTGCCGCTGACGGTCCAGTTGTCGGCCCGCCCCAGGACGGTTTCGCCCTGGACTTCGTGGCGCATCGTGTACCAGGTGTCGCCGTCGAGTCGGCGGGCGGCGGGGCGTTCGTTCCCGTGGGCGTTGACGAAGGCGTTGGTGTCGCGATACAAATTAATGAGTTCGTAAGAGCGGAAATCGACCGGGTCGGGGCAGTGGCTCCAACAGCCGTTGAACGTGTCGGGGTAGAATATTTGGAGCGCCAGCGAGACCCAGCCGCCCGTCGAGGCACCATCGACGACGCGCGCCCAACCGGCCCCGATGCCGCGATACTTCTTCTCGATGAACGGGAGGAGTTCCTCGGTGAGCGCCGCGCCATACGGCCCGTGGTTCGCCGAATCCACCTGGTAGGGGTCGCCAAGCGGCCCGGCCCCGTCGAGGTGGACGAGGAGCATGAGCGGGGCGTCCTTCGCGGTCCAGGCGGCGCGGAACTCCGACTGGGGGTGCATCAGGTTCTTCACGTCGGTATAGCGCTGGCCGTAGCCGCCGATGTGGACGCGGACGGGGTAGCGTTTCTCGGTGTCCTTGGCGTGGCCGACGGGGAGGAGGACGCCCGCGCGGAGGAAGATCGGCCTGCCGTGGAATTTGCTGAGTTTCTCGGACCGGAGGCGGACGTATTCGATCTCCGCGGTGTTCGGTGGAGTCGCGTCGGCGGGCAGTTTGCGAGAGAGCGTCAGTTTTACGACGCCGCCCGTGGCCGGGTCCAGCGACACTTCGACCGGCTCGCTGACGAGATTCTCCGGCGCGTTGGCGAGGCGGAGGTCGCGGTTGTAGTCGAAGACGGCCTGGACGTTGTACGCCCCCTTGGGGAGGTGCGCGAGCGAGGCGATCGGGAAGATCGCCTTCGCCGAGCCGCGTTTCGGCATCGGTCGGGTGGGGAACGACTCGTCGCCGGTCCTCGGCAAGGACGCGAACCGCTTCACGGCGGGGAGTGTGGCGACGCTCGACGCCTCCGCCGCGATCTTCCCGATCGAGTCGCTCTCGCGGCTCCCC
>JANXSH010000452.1 GCA_025356615.1 Planctomycetia bacterium
GGGGTTCCTCCCGCCCGTCTTCCAGGGCACGCGCTTCCGCTCGACCGGCTCGCCGGTGCTGAACCTGCGCTCCGAGGTCGCACAACCCGCCGAGGTCGTGCAGACCCAGCGCGACTTGCTCGAGCGCCTCGACCAGATCCACAAGCGCCGTCGGCCCGGCCAGCCGAACCTCGACGCCCGCATCGCCAGCTACGAACTGGCAGCGCGGATGCAACTCGAGGCCACCGACGCCCTCGACCTGTCCCGCGAAAGTCGGACGGTTCAGGAGATGTACGGCATCGGCCAGGAGCCGACCGACTCGTATGGCCGGCGCTGCCTGATCGCGCGTCGCCTCGTCGAGCGCGGCGTGCGTTTCGTCCAGCTCTACATCAATAGCCACATCTGGGACACCCACACCGCGCTGGCGACCGACCTGAAGAAGGCGTGCGACCGCACCGACCAGCCAATCGCCGCCCTCCTGCGCGACCTGAAGCAACGCGGACTGCTGGACAGCACGCTCGTCGTCTGGGGAGGCGAGTTCGGCAGGCTCCCCATCGCGCAACTGCCGCCGGACAAGGACGAGCGCAAGGCGGGCCGCGACCACAACAAGAACGCCTTCTGCACCTGGATGGCCGGCGGCGGCGTCAAGGGCGGCACGACGTATGGGGCGACGGACGAGCTGGGGTTGAAGGCGGTCGAGAACCGCGTGAGCGTCGGCGACTGGCACGCGACGATCCTGCACCTGTTGGGGATGCACCACGAGGAGTTGTTCGTGGAGACGAACGGCCTGAAGGAGAAGCTGACGGGGGTGAACAAGGCGACGGTGGTGAAGGGGATACTGGCGTGAGGGGAGAATGATGACGGAAGAGGAGTGGGTGGAATGCGACGACCCGAAGCCGATGCTGGAGATCCAGTCCGGGGCAACCCTCGAACGGAAGGTGATCCTCTACCTCTGTGCCGGGGTACGCTCTCTCTGGATGTCCCTTTACGATCGACGTTCACGAGACGCCATTGCTGTGTTGGAGCGTGCGGTAGACGGCCTGGCCTCTCCGCAGGACTATCGTGACGCCTGGTATTTCGCCGAGTCCCCGACGTTTGGCTATGACTTCGCCCCCTTTTTCATACGGGAGTACCGCGACGACGAAAGTGAGGCGGAAAGTGTACGGCGGCTACTCGACATGGGAGTTTACACAGAGGAAGATATTGCAAGCGCCGTGGATGAAAATGAGTTCATCGGGAACGTCCGGGTGCGTGACCGGCTTCAGAACCTCGCCCACGTCGTTTACCATGCTT
This sequence comes from Planctomycetia bacterium, assembly GCA_025356615.1. Lineage (GTDB taxonomy): Bacteria > Planctomycetota > Planctomycetia > Gemmatales > Gemmataceae > JANXSH01. The sequence goes on from JANXSH010000452.1 coordinate 1,273, forward strand.
TTCATTGTATTACTCGGGAAGGGTGTGTAGATGAACACCTCATCGACCATCTTTCCCGACAAGACGGATGGCCTCGAGGAAGTCTGGTTCGCGAGATATTTGGGAATCCATTCCGCCCTAAGCCATTGGACCTCTCTCGGATTACCCCTACGGTCGAGACGCTCGCTCAAGCCGCCTACGATGATCGAACGGTGCCATCCGGTGAACTCTATAAGGACCGCCTCGCCGTCCTGTCCGATGCCCTCGAAGACGCCGGTTGCACCGACGCCGACATCCTCACGCACCTGCGCTCCCCCAGCCCGCACGTTCGCGGGTGCTGGGCACTCGATCTTCTCCTGGGAAAATCCTGACCTCTCCTCAATCACAGGTTCGATCCGCATGCAAGCCTCTCCCCCCAAGCCTACCGGCCAGGATGTTACGCACCTCCGCGATTTGTCGCCGCAACAGTGGAAATCCGGCATCGCCGCGTGGCTGGGCTGGCTGTTCGACGGCCTCGACATGCACCTCTATGTGCTGGTCGCCGCCCCGTTCGTCGCCGAGTTGTTGAACGTCTCCGACCCGAATGACCAGGCGGTAAAGACCTACGGTTCCTGGATCCAGGCGGCGTTCCTGATCGGCTGGGCGCTGGGCGGCGGGTTCTTCGGCCGCATCGCCGACCGCATGGGCCGGAGCCGTGCCCTGACGCTGACGATCCTCACCTACGCCCTGTTCACGGGGCTGTCGTTCTTCGCGCAGACGTGGTGGCAACTGCTGATCTTCCGCTTCCTCGCCGCCCTCGGCATCGGCGGCGAGTGGGCGGTCGGGGCGTCGCTGCTGTCGGAGACCTGGCCGAAGCGCTGGCGACCGTGGATGGCGGCGGTCCTCCAGACCGGCGTCAACCTCGGCGTCATGCTCGCGGTGCTGGCGCTCTACGTCTTGTCAGACTTCCCCCCGCGCTATGTGTTCCTCGTCGGCGTGCTGCCAGCGTTCCTCGTGCTGTGGATTCGCCACGCGGTGCCCGAGCCGGAAGAGTGGCGAGGGGCCAAGCAACGGTCCGGCCACGTCGAGCCGGGCTTCCTCGAGCTGTTTCGCGGATCGGTGGGTCGGACGACCGTGTTGACGATCCTAGTCTGCTCCCTGGCACTGACGGCCCACTGGGCGTTCCTGTACTGGTATGTCCAGCACCTGCGCGGCTTGCCGGAAGTCGAGGGATGGTCCGACTCGGACAAGAGCAAACTGGTCAGCAAGATGGTCTGGCTGGTCATTTTCGCCTCGATCGCGGGCAACTTCGTCGCGGCCCGCCTCGCGCTCTGGCTGAGGTATCGCCTCTCCATCGTCATCCTTTGCCTGGGCTACTCCCTGTCGATGCTGGCGACCTACCGCGCGCCGCGCGGCACCGATGAACTCTGGTACGGGTTCGTGGCCATCGGCATCTGCCAGGGCGTGTTCGCCCTGTTCACGATGTACCTCCCGCCGCTCTTCCCGACCCTGTTACGCACCACCGGCGCGGGCTTTTGCTATAACATCGGGCGCATCGTCGCGGGGCTGGGGACCGTCCTGTTCGGGATGTCCGGAGTGGGCGACACGCGGTTGGCGCTCTACTACGCCGGGTTCCTGTTCCTCCCGGCGGCGGCCGTCGCGTGCCTGCTGCCGGAACCGCCGGATGAGGCGATTCCCCCCCTTGATATCAGTTCGAAGGCGAGCCGGGAGCGTTAGCGACCGGAGGAAT
>JANXSH010000519.1 GCA_025356615.1 Planctomycetia bacterium
ATGGCCCGTCGAATGGACGATCCGACGCGGAGTTGCTCAGCCGGTTCGTGGACCATCGGGATCAAACCGCCTTCGAGGTGTTGCTCGAGCGCCACATGCCGGGCGTCCGTGCCGCCTGCCGAGGCTGGCTCCGCTCCTCCGCCGACATCGACGACGCGGCCCAGGCGACGTTCCTGGTCCTGGTGCAGCGGGCCGGGTCGATTCGCGAGCAGGCCGCGCTGGGGGGGTGGCTCTACCGCGTCGCCACCAACGTCGCGCGCCGGTTGCGCCAGACGAGGAAGGTTGCCCAGTCACTTCCTGAAGACGTGCCCGGCGTCGAACGCGCGGAGCCGGACGACCTCCTCGAGGTGCTGACCGAGGAAATCGCCCGATTGCCCGAGAAGTACCGTTTGCCGGTGCAGCTCTGTTACCTGGCGGGACTGACGACGGCCGAGGCGGCCGACCGGCTCGGCTGCCCGAAAGGGACCATCCTGACTCGACTGGCGTGGGCACGCCAGCGATTGAAGAAGTCGCTCTCTGGCCGGGGGATCTCGGCGGGCCTGCCTGGGATGGCGACCTTGCAGATGGTCAGCCGACCCTGGGTGGACGTGACGGTTCGGGCAGGTCTGAGCATCCTCGCCGGCACGTCGCCGGCGCTCGTGGGGGTTTCCCCGCAGACCGTTTCTTTGGCTGAAGGAGTGGGACGAATGATGGTGTGGAACAAGGTGAAATATTTCGTCGTCGGCATCCTGTTGGCGATCGGCGGGGGCGGCATCGGCATCCACCACTGGGTAACTGCTTCGGACGGCGCGGGCGTTCTGAAGAAGGGTCAAAAGGCGGACCCCGAGGTCCGTGGGGCGGTCCCGCCCGACAAGGAACAGGAGGCCAACCCCGACCAAGTGGAGAAGAAGGCGAAGAATCCCGCCGAGGTCCGAGTCGGTCGGCGGCGCGAAGCGGTCATCCGCCTGCCCGTGGGCACGTTCGTCAAGGACGTGGAGGCGGCACCCTACGGCTCGGGCCGCGTGACCTGGACCTACGAGGACGATCGCGTTCTCGGACTCATCGAGGCTTCCGTGATGGGAGTCGAGGTCGAACTGGCCACGGAGGCGGAATACTCGCTGAGCAGCAACGGCACGATCTACGGCCTCCTCACCGGGGTCAAGCTCAACCATCTGCGCCTGCCCGCCGGTGGGGAATTCGCAGAACTCCAGCCGTTCGTCGGCCTCTGGTCCCTGGTCGAACCCGTGTTCTCGGAGATGCTCCTCGACCTGCCGTTCAGCTATCGGTTCCGCGTCCAGGGCGACCGCCTCGTCATCACGAACTTCCGCATCCTGCTCGCCGGGCCGAACCCGCTGGGGAAAGCCGGTGGCCTGATAGGAGGGAACGGTAGGGATGGCATGTTCACAGTGCTGGCGGGATTCCAGGCTCTCGGGACCGCCTTCGAAGGCACCTACGTCACGGACGACGGCAAGGAGAAGCCCGCCACGCTTCGGTCGAAGCCTCTCGGCAAGCCGGGAGACAAGAAGATGAAACCCCTGCCGGGTTTCCGCCGGTGAACAAGTAGTCGGGGCGATCGTATCGACGCGATGCAACGCGGAGCACGAGGGGAGCGCTCCGCGTCGCTTCGCACTTACCCGAAAACCCTCGGATCACTCCTTGAATTCGGCCCGCCCGGCGACGACAATAGCACCGGCCATTCTCTTGCCATTCGTCGGCACGGCGTTCACCCTACTCCCTCTGACCGGAGTCGATCCCATGAACCTGAAAGACCCCGTCCCTGCCTACAACGGCGCGAACGACGTAGAAGTTCACATCCTCCAGAACCTCTTGGAGGAGGCGGGCATCGAGGCATATGTACCCCCGGACGCGGATTCCAACTGGACAGGTGGGGGGATACCGGCGGCCCACACGCCGCAAGTGTTCATCGAGCGCGAAGACATCGACCGCGCCAAGCCGGTCCTCGAGGAGTACGAAAGGCTGATCGCCGATCGTGAAGCCGCCGGCGAGGCGGCCGCCAAGGCGAAGCCGGTCAAGATCACCTGCGAAGAGTGCCACAAGGAGACGGCGTTTCCCTACGCCCAACTCGGCTCGGTGCAATTGTGCCCCGCCTGCGGGGCCTACATCGACGTGACACTCGACGACACGCCGGAAGAGCAGCGCGTGATGACGCGCGACCCGTGAGCCGTCCTCGTTTCCTCGTTCCCACGCTCCGCGTGGGAACGAGGAAACGAGGACGCTCCGCGTCCCGTATTCGGGGGACTGCGGATCAGACGGGACGCGGAGCGTCCGCATGGCATTCCCACGCCGAGCGTGGGAACGAGGAAGGTCCGTCACTCTCCCTTCTCTTCCCCGAGAGGCACGGCCTCGATTCGGATGACCGTGTTGGCGTCCTCCACCGAAAGCGTCAGGAGGAGCGTCGCGCCCTTTTCGAGATCTTGCAAGCGGGCCGCTTTCCCCGCCGCCTTCACTTCGGTCTCCTTCACCAGGTGGTAGACCTTCCTCTCTGCCTTCTTCCCGACGGTGACGGTGATGGTGTTTCGCGCCGCGTTCGCCGACACATACCGGATCGGACCTTCCACCCTGCCACCATCTGCGGTGATCTTCGCCACGGTTTTCCCGTCGGGATCGAAGCCGAGGGTGACGTGAGCGCCCTTCTTCAAGTCCGCGAGCCGCGCCTCGACGTTGTCCTGCGAGATCGTGACACCCTTCGACACCGGGAAAGTCTCGTCGTCGATCCAGAGGAGATGGGAAAAATACCCAAAGCCCAGGAGTTCGTGGTCGGGATCCCGCGACTCCTTCTTGACGTTCACGCGGACGCTGCTCTTGCCCACGTCCGCCAGCACCAGCACCCCCTTCTGGTCGGCTATCGCCGCCGGCCTGCCGAGCAGCTTCGCGGTCTCGTAGCGCTCGCGGGCCGTGAGGAATCGCGTCATGGCCACCCCGACGCTCTTCTTCACCTTCTGGAGGTCCGCCCTGGCCGCCTCCAGTTCGTCCTTGGCGCGCCGGGCCTCGTCTTCCGCGCGCACGGCCTTCTTCTTCTCGGGGTCGGATCGTTGGGCGGGTTCGGCCTGATCGGTCGAGGCCGTCCGGGAAAGCCCGCCCGCCCCCGCCACGAGGCCGACGAAGAGCAGCACAGCGGCTGCGATCACTTGCTTGGTAAGGTACATGCTTGCCATCACTCCTTCTGTCAGAGCAGCGACTTGGGCCGAAGTGGCCGAGACGATTGCTTTTCCAGCCGCGACGCTCGCGGCGGCATCAACCGTTGAAGCGACGAGCTTAGGTGCCGGTGCAGCCGAGGCCATACAATCGGAGATCAAGACGGCGGACAGCGCTGCCGACCAGACGACGCCACGCCCCTTCAGGCGGATGCCCACGACCTCGCGTGCCTCATCCAGTCGCCGCCGGAGCGTGCGTTTGCTCCAACCCAATTGGCGTGCCGATTCGTCCTGCGTCCTGCCTTCCAGATAGCACAGGATCAGCGGCAGCCGCCACTTGTCCGGGAGCCGACGCAACTCGAAATCGAGAGCCGAATGCGGGTCGATCCCCGTTGCCTCATGGGTCGGCAGGGTGTCGGGCAAGGACGCCCGTCGTTCATGACGCCGGCGTGCGGCGGCTTGGGCCTTGGCTTTGAGCGCTACGCGGTGCGCGACCCCGTGCAGCCAACTGGCCAGGGAAGCATGATTGCGTACCGAGCGGAGTTTCTGGGCGAGAACCAGGAAGGTGGCTTGGAAGGCATCCTCGGCGTCTTGCGCGTGGTGCAGGACACGCCAACAGACGCGATAAACCATCGACCCGTGGCGTTGCGTAATGGCCTGAAACGCCGCCTCATCCTGTCCGCCGAGCGCCCTCTCCACGAGCTGGCGGTCGGAATGGTCACGAAGCACCTCTGCGGCCATTCCGCGTGTGAGGCATCGGAAAAAATCGCCCAAGCTTTCTGTCGCCATGCCGATGCCTCGCTCGGGCGATCTGTTCTCCGAAGAGTAGTTCCCGTAGCGGGCAAGAAGTGTCCACCTTTTTGCTCGAAATCTACAACCGGGACATCACATCGATAGAGAGGGAGACACGAGTCGGACTCTCCGCCCCGCCCTAAAGGACGGGTCTAAAAACTCAAAGCCCCGTGAACGGGGCTGGGAGACGACGCAACTCCCAGCAATGTAAACACATCCGTCAGCCCCGTTTACGGGGCTTTGGTTTTTAGACCTGTCCTTTAGGGCAGGTCGGGGAGGCACATCCGTGTTACCCTGCTACCTGACGATCTGAACGATGCTCCGAATCGACTTCGCCGGTCATGGGCATTTGTTTGGCCTCCGTTTACTTCTTCAACTTCCGCTTCACCTCAGCGAGCGCGTCGGCGGCGGCGGCCTTGACCTTCTCGTTCGCGTCCTTCGCGGCGGCCTCGAGGATCGACAACACCGGCTCGGCGTCCGCGCCGAATTTCGAGAGGACCTGCGCCGCCTGGATGCGCACGTCGGGACTCTTGTCCTTCTCGAGGAGCGCCCCGAGGGGCTTGACCGCCGCCTTCGCCTCGACGCCGATCTTGCCGATCACGCTGACGGCGTTGAGGCGAACGTCCGGCTCCTTGTCGGCGAACGCCTTCAGGATCGCCTCGACGGCGGGCTTGCCGATGATCCCCAGCGCGAGGACCGCCTCGACGCGAACGTCTTCGCTGGCGTCGCTCAGCGCCTTCGTCAGGCCCGGTAGCGAGGCGACCCCGATCGCCCCGAGCGCGGCGGCGGAGTGGCTGCGCGTCGCAGGCTCTTGGAGTGCCTCGAGTAGTGCGGGTACGGCGGCCTTGGCGTCGTCGCCCATCTTGCCGAGGGCGGCGGCGGCGTGCGGGCCGACCTCCTTGTCCTTCAGCGCCTCGCTCAGGGCCGGGACGCCCGTCTTGGCCAGCACGCCGAATTGCCCCAGTGTGTCGGCGGCAATGCAGCGTACTTCCTCGTTCTTGTCCGACTTCAGCACGTCGATCAGTTGCGGGATGTGGGCCTTCATGTCCTTGCCCATCTGCTTGATCGCGAAGACCGAGTAGGCGCGCACCTTGGCGTCGTCGTCTTTTTTCATCGCCTCGACGATGTTATCGATCGCCCCCTTCGCGTCGGGGCCGAGCCGGGCCAGCTCGCTCGCGGCGGCTCGCCTCTCCGCGACCTTGGCGGACTTCAGTTGCTTGACCAGCTTGGGGACACGGTCCTTGTCCTCGTCGTCCGCTCGAACGAACCCGGACACGAGGACGATCGATAGGACGGCAACGCTCAGTCGCATGACGGTATCTCCGAGAGAGGGATTCCTACCGTACAGGTCTACCCCTGACGGGCCGAGTCGTCCAGGGCGAGAACGTCGCCGAGTGCGCCACCCGATACCGGCAAGGATGTAGGGTGGGTCGAGCGGAGCGAGGCCCACCGGAGCGCCACATGCG
>JANXSH010000530.1 GCA_025356615.1 Planctomycetia bacterium
GGGGAGCAATACCGGTCCGTGGGAGACTTCACACCGTCAGACATGCCTCTGGCTCCCCCTCCCTTTTAGGGGAGGGGGCTGGGGGGTGGGGTCTAACCAGCGACCAACGGTGATCTTCGAAACGACTGTCACGCCTCCTGCTCGTGGAAACGCCTTTGATGGAGACACCCTCATGACACTCGACGATCGCATCCGCACCGCCGCCGGGCCGGAGCCTGTCTTCGACGCGGTGATGCGCGACTTCCTGAGCAACTGCGCCGACGAGCTGAGGCAGCGGCAGCGCCCCAACTCGCTACTCGACGCATGCGACCTCGGCACCACGGCGAGTTGGCTCTGGCGGCTGACGTTTTCGACGCTCGGCCTCCAGCGCGATGCCGACGAGAAACTCGTCTCGACGACTTGTCACACGGTCGGCGTGCGCTTCCTGCCGGACTACCTGCGGCGGGCCGATCGTTTCGAGATGCTCATGCTCATGGAGCCGGAGAAGCCGTTCCATCCGAACCTGCGGGGGCAGCATGTGTGTCTAGAGGTTTACCCCGGCGAGCCGCTCGTCGAGATTTGCGAGGCGCTCCATTCGCTCTTCTCGTGGCGGCTCCGCCAGCTGTCCGAGACGGACGCGATGGACGCGGAGGCGTGCGCCTGGGGCAGGGCACACCTCGACGCTCTGCCGCTCGACCCCCGCCCGCTGTTCGGTCGCACTTTGGAATTGAACCTGGAGCGTGTGGAGGTTGGGGCATGAACGAGATCATCGAGGATGTCCTCGACGCGATGGGACTGCCGTGGAAGCGCCGCGAGGGTGGCTGGGTCGTCCCCGTGTCGGCGCAGCGCCCGCGCGAAGTGACGCTTAACCCATCGCCCGAGGGGCTGCGCGTCGAGGCGGAACTTTGTTCATGGGACACACTCGGCGAATCGGAACGCCGGGCGCTGTCGATCGTCATGCAGAAGGCGAGCGCATCGCTTCGGGATGCTAGCTGCACCGTCGAGCCAACCCGCGTAACGGTAATGGCGACCTTGCCCTCTCGAGAGATCGAGACGGGGTTGCAATCCGCGATCGGAGGCGTCCTCGTCGGATGTCGGGCGCTGGCACGCGAGGCGATCGCATTGCTCGCGCCGAACATTGCGAGCGAGGTGTTGCGATTCTTCGGCGCAGACGCCGAAAGGAAAATGGCCCCAGAGCGTATCTGATGTAGGCCAAGGGAGAGCAAGAGGCACAGGTTCGTTAAGGGATTATGGCAAAGCCCATGCGTTGCAACGCATGGGCTTGGGATGATGGAATGAGAAGGAGAGGGACTCATGGCAACTGTCGAAGGGACGATGACCCTGTTCGTAGAAGACTTCACGGGCCAGGTGCGGCATCGTGCGTCGGGCGTCCCGCAGGACGCCACGCTGGGCGAGTTGATCGCCGGCGTGTCGAACCGCCTGCGGCTCCCGGCGAACGACTCGCAGGGTCGGCCCGTCACCTACGCGGCTCGCGCGGGTGGGGCCAGTCTCAACGAGGGCGATCGGGTGGGGGACGTGTTGCTGGACAACGCTGTCGTCACCCTGACGCAAAATGTCACCGCCGGCTGAGCCGGCCACCCGCGCGGGGGAGTACGCCCAGCTCCCCCGCGTCGGACTCATTCAATGGATAACGGAGTTCAGCGATGGCCAATGTCCTCGATTCGATCGCGTACCGCTTCGCGCTGGAGTTGCTCACACCCGGCGGCAGGCGGCTCGACACGGTCACGCTGGAACGCGCGGACTTCGACCGGGCCATTGAGGCGACGTGTTTCGACGCACTGCGACGAGGGGAACTTTCCGAGTACGCCTTTGCCAAAGATCAGGCGCGGATCGTGCCGCGATTCCCCGACGATGGCCCGCGATCCGCCGGGTTCGACATCGCCATCGAGACGCCCGTCGGAGAGCGACAGCGGCACTTCTCGCTCGACTACTTCCGCACGACGATGCGCGGACATGGTGCTGGCCTCGCCGTGGCTGGCCGGATCGCGCCCGATGCCACGGTTGCATTTCGCCTCGCGGCGTTCGCGGAGCAACCGCTCCCGAAGAAGTCCGGCTGGACGATGGACCTCGAGGAGGAGCCTTCGCGGATAGAAATTCGCAAGGGCGACCTTGCGGCGCTTGGCCCGCGCGAGGCTTGGGACGGGCCGACGGCGGTTGACTTCCGCGTCCTGGTCCCGCGCCACGTCCTCGACGAGGCGATCAGCGAGGCGCGGGCCTTGCCGGACCGCGAAGTCGGCGGGGCGCTGCTGGGCCACCTG
>JANXSH010000551.1 GCA_025356615.1 Planctomycetia bacterium
GGGGAGCAAGACTGGCCCGTGGGAGACTTCACGCGTTCAGACATGCCTCCGGCTCCCCCTCCCTTTTAGGGGAGGGGGCTGGGGGGTGGGGTCTAACCAGCAACGACCCGTGACCTTCGATACTACTGTAACGCTTCCGCCTCGCCAGCGCGGTCCCTATCCCAATACGCGCGGATCGACCTCGCTCGCGATGCACGCGACGCAATCGCCCTGACCGACGACCGTCGGCGCGCGCGTCGCGATCAGGACGCCCTCGCGATTGGCGACGACCTCGACTGGGTCGCGGTCCGGGCGCTCGAGGAAGTGGATCTGTCCGACCGGCTGACCTCGTTTGACGTTTTCCCCGAGCGTGACGAGGTTCTCGTAGAGTCCTGACTCGGGGGCGAAGCGGTAATCTTCGCGGTCGAGCGCCTGGACCCAGCGTGTCGGGGAGAGGCCGAGGTCTGCGCGGGAGACGGCTTTGCCTTGCAGGATGCCGAAGTGTCGCAAGACATTCGACAGGCCGGATTGCGTCAGCCGGTGGACGGCGGCGGTGACGTTCTCGCTGCCGCCCATCTCGGTCGTGATGACGATCTTGCCCTGGCTCTCCGCCTCGACGGGCAATAGTCCGGTCCCGGCAATGTCGGTGTAGAGGAACGCGAAGTCGCCGTTCCAGGCGAGCGTCCCGGCGATCATGGCCCGCCGCTGGGCGAGGTCCGGAACGAGGTGCATGTGGGCGCACGGATAGAAGTCCGTGCTGCGCCCGCCGGTGTGCATGTCGATGACGATGTCCGCCATCGGGAAGAGCGTCGTCGTGAGGTAGTGCGCCACTTGCTCGGTCAGCGTGCCGTCGGGCTTGCCGGGGAAGCTGCGGTTGAGGTTCTTGCCGTCCCACGGCGACAGCCGCGTGGCGGCCCGCACGGCGAAGACGTTGAGCGCGGGCAAGAGGATGATGCGCCCTCGTACCTGTTCGGGCGCGATCGACCGCATGAGTTTGAGGATCGCGATGGGGCCGGGGTACTCGTCGCCGTGGTTGCCCGCCATGACGAGCGCGGTCGGCCCCTTGCCGTTGGCGATGACCGCAATGGGCATCTGGAGGTTGGCCCACCCGCCGAGATTATGGGAGTAGGGAACGCCGAGGTGGCCCAGTTGCTTGCCGAGGGCATCGAGGGGGATGGTCGAGTAGATCGGATTGGCGGACATGGGGAACTCCTCCAGAAATAGGACACGGATGGGACGGATGAACCGGATCGATACGGATCATACGGGAGAATCAACTTGTCTGATCCGTATTCATCCGCTTCATCCGTGTCCTATTCTTTCTTGACCGAAGGCAACACCTTCCGCGCCTTCAGGTCATATTTCGCCCCGTCGCCGAGCGATTCGTAGTTCGGCTTGCCCTTCTCGGGCACCTGCTTCGGGTCGAAGAAGTGAACTTTCCCTCGTCCCTCGACGGAGGCGATGTTGTCGCGCACGACGATGGCGGTCGCCTCGTCGAGGCCGATGCCGAGGTATTGCGGGAAGGTTTTCACCAACGAAGTCATGTCGGCGAAGCGCTTGCGTTGGGCGAAATGCTGGTCGATGGCGACACCGGGTAGGAAGGACAGGCCGCGCTCGTAGCCCTCGTACATCGGGGCGAAGTTGTCGAAGACTCCGCCCCGCGCCAGGTACTCGCCCTGGATGGTCGCGCCCGCCGAGCTGCCGCCGATGACCCCGCCGCGCGCGAGGACATCGAACATCAGCGGGATGGCCTTCGTGTTCTCATACGCATCGACGAACCGCCATTGGCGACCGCCGGCGAACCAGATGCCGGTCGCCTCCTTCAGCGCGGCGAGCGACTCCTTGCTCTCGACCTCGGCGCGGGTGCGGCCTGGGAGCGTCGTCACCTTCTTCGCGCCCGCCCTGGTGAACGCGCCGGCAACCGTGTCGGGCAGGAGGGGGTCGGGCCTACCGGTCGGCAGGACGACGATCTTAGCCTCCTTGCCGCCCGCGAGTTCGACGAACTTCTCGACCAGGCCGTGCGGCAGTCTCCTCCCGCCGCTTAGGATGAGCGTCCCCTTGGCGACGACCGGCTCGGCGACCTTCGCCGAGGGGAAGCCGTCGGCCCGGTCGCGGGCGGCGCGGCGGAGCGTCGTCGAGTCCTCGATCTGCTTGCCACCCAGCGGGATGCGTCGTTCTTCGCGGGTCGATGAAGCGGCGAGGACGACGGACACCTTTCCCGAGCCGATGGCCGCGAGCCATCGGCCACGGGCGAGCAAGACACCGCCCGGCGCGATCGAGTAGCCGACATGACCGGGATTCGCCTTCAGGGCGGCACCGAGTTTGGAGTCTTTATCGCCCCCGAGTTCGACGAGGGCGTCGGGGAACAGGTCGCAGCCCTTCGCCGTCCCTTCTACGGGCGTCCGGGTCAGCAGGCCGACTGCGGCCCCGGACGCGGCGACGATACCGCCGCGCGCGAGGACATCGCGACAACCCTTCTCGAGGGCCGTGCCGACGAGCGCCTTGCGGAGCCGGGCCACATCGTCGCCGACGATCCAGACACCCCCGAGGTCCGCGAAATCCGGCGTGCTACCGTCGTCAGTGGCGGTGACGGATCGGACTTCGATTGTCGCTTCAGTCGCTAGCTTGCGAAGCCGGGGCGATACCTTCTCCTTGCCGGCGACGAGGACGTGGATCTTCGCCGTGTCGCCGCCCGCGCGTTCGACGAAGCGCGTCAACGCGAGGTCGGGAACGTTCGTCGCGCTGAGGAGGAGTTCGCCTTTCAGGCCGTCGGGGTCGATGCGCGGGCGCGCGGGCTTGTCGGCGGCGGAGGCGAGGGAGGCGAGAATGAGGAGGCACGCGAAGACCTCACCCCCCAGCCCCCTCTCCCGCAGGGAGAGGGGGAGCAGGAGGCATATCTGTGAGCGCCACTTCTCACATACGCTGGTATTGCTCCCCCCTCTCCCTGCGGGAGAGGGGGGCGGGGGGGGTGAGGTCTTCGCGTCACACTCGCTCATGTTCATTTCCTCGTCAACTTGTCCGCCGCCTTCGCACGCTTGTATATCTCGACTGTCACATCGAACGCCTTATCCTTCGCCCCGACGAGGACGAGGAGGCGGGGGGCGAGCAGGCCGAGGCCGATGGGAATGTCGAGGTCTTGCTGGATGCCGAGCAAGTACGGCCCGTCGCGGTGCGTCTTCGGCGGGTCGATGACGACGACCCGTTCGATATTCTTTACGATATCAGCCGCATACGCGCCCATCACTCCCGAGGCACCACGGCCGACGATGCTCCAGCGGGGGCGATCCTCACGCCCCGTTTGCATCTTGGCGAAACTGGCGATGTCGTAGATGCGCCCCGCGTCCACGGTGCGACCCAGGAGGAGGTGCGCGCGTTCGACGTAGTTCGGAGGGTTCTTCTTCGTCCAGCGCGTCAGGCCGGTGCCGCGCGGCCGGATGAGCCTTACTTCCCCATCGGCGACGTAGGCTTTCGCCCAGGCGGGGATCTCGCCGTCCTTGTCCGCGTCATCGAGAACGATCAGCGTACCGATGGGCTCGTCATTCTTGCCCTTCACGATCGGGTCCGAGAGGAACGCGATGGCGTTGCCCTCGGTCGCGTAGATCGTGCCGCCTGTGATTTTCTCGACCACCTTCGGTTCCTTGATCGTGCGTGACTCGGCACCGAGATCGCCACCTGGAACGATCGATTGATGGAGGGGCCAACGCAGAAACCCCTCCTTTCCCGGTCTCGGGCTGGGCGGAGCCTCGGAAACGAACGTCTCGTCGATCTTCCCATTGATCGCGTCCTTCGGGATGTCCGAGTCCTTCGGGAACGCCCGCAGCTGCACCCCTGGCAGCGGTTTATCGTCCGCGTCCTTTATCTCTCGCTTGACGCCCATGAGGTGTTTGTCGAAGAAGCGGAAGATTGCCAGGCGCAGGTCCGGTCGATAATCATGTCCGCCCTTGCTGACGTACTCCTCGACGAGGCCCGGCTTGCCAAGCAGCTTGTAGACCTCGCGCAGCCGCGCGATGATGCGGCGGTTGCCGTCCATCGGGAAGATGGGGTCGTTGTCACTGTTGGCGAACAGCATGGGGCGAGGGGCGATCAGGGCGGCGATGGTCGTCCACTCCCAGCGATACTTGTTGTAGAGGAACATGCAGTCGCAGTGGCCGTTGATGACCTTGTTCTTGACGTAGCTTTCGAGGTCGCTCATGCCGCTGACCGGGACGGCGACCTTGACGCGCGGGTCGGCGGCGGCGATCCAGATCGTCGCCGCCCCGCCGCCGCTGATGCCGGTGACGCCGATCTTGTCGGCATCGACTTCGGGGCGGGTGACGAGGTAGTCGATGGCGCGGACGCCGTTCCAGCACTCGACGCCCGCAGGCGTGTAGCCGCGCGAGTGCCACCACCAGCGGTTCAGGGTATACGTCCCATGATGGGTGCCCGCGATCTCGCCGAGCTGGAGCGTGTCGATGACGAGGCAGACGTACCCATTGCGGGCGAACCACATCCCATGATCCTGGAACGCCGTCTTGTTGCCGTCGCGCCCTTTGCCGGAGTGACCGCAGAGATAGAGGATGGCGGGACTCTTCTTCTTCGGTGTCACCTTGGGGCGATAGAGGTTTCCCGTGACGTAGAGGCCGGGCTTGCTCTGGAAGTGCAAGTTCTCGATGACCACATCGCCTCGCGTTAGGGTGCCGGTGACGACAGGCTTCAAAGAGGTTCGGGCAGGGACGGGCCAAAGGCCGAGCATCTCGAAATACTGCTGACGGTTCTGGGGGTGCTTCGACTCCCACTCTTCGCGCGTCCTCGCGCCTCGGAGGAAGTTCTCAGTCACCTTCGCCGTCTCCTCGGCGAGGAACTTCTCGATGGCAATGTCGCCGCGCGTCGGCTTCGGAGCCTGGGCGGGGAGCGTCGAGGCCAGGGTCAGGCAGAGGAGGAGGTTCATGGGGATCACCGGGAGGGAGTGTCGCGGTCCAGGGGCATCCTATTCATTTTCAGGCTGTTTGCCCGTTGGCGTCAACTCCGCGTTGGGGTCGAGGCCCATCCAGCAGGCGGCGGCGACGAGGTGCATGGCGACGAAGACTAGAAGTGCCGCGTCCCACCCGCGCTTTTGCGCGAGGGTGGGCAGGAAGGAGACGAACGCCCACGCCCCCAGGTTGCCCGTCATGTTCATGAGGCTGAAGACGATCGCGAGGTTCTTCCCGCCCATGTCGATCGCCAGGGCGTAGGCGCACGGCGACGAGAAGCTGAACAGCAACAAGCCGAGGCCGAAGACGGCGGTCGAGGCGTAGATGTTGGTGATGGGATACGCCACGAGATACAGAGCGACGCTGCCGAACAGGCTGAACAGTGCGACGCCGTTGCGGGCGAGCCGGAGGCTGCCGGTCCGGCGCAAGACCACGTCGGACAGCAACCCGCCGACCAGGCCGCCCACGACGCCAGCGATGAGCAGCCAGCCGGTGAGATCGGCGGCGAGTTTCTTCGAGGTGTCGCGTTCCTTCTCGTAGTAGGTCGGCATCAGGTTATCCACGAGGCGATTCGCCCCGGCGCGGCAGGCCTGTTGCGTACACAGCAGCGTGATGGCGAGGACGGCGAACAAGGGCAGGGCGCGTCGGATCGAGCGAGTCGCCGGAACGGGGATGTCCGGCGCGATCGT
>JANXSH010000556.1 GCA_025356615.1 Planctomycetia bacterium
TCCGCTCGACCCACCCTACCGCCCGACCGCACACGCGGCGGACGTGATCCGCAACTTCCAGTTCTCGATCGGCGTCCCCTTCAAATCGATGTGGCTGCACAAGTAATGCAGTCGCCGCGTCGCTGGCCCGTCGGATCCCGACTCGAAGATGTTACGCAAGAAGTACGGCGGGATCGCCTGGTAGTACAACGTCGCCCGGACCTCGAGACGGGACGGATCGACGCCGCGCGGGAGGTCGATCCGGTAGACGACCTCGTCGGACCCACTGCCGTCGGCGTATCGGGGATCCTTGGCGGTGACGGGGTCGGGGTGCGTCGCCGCGAGGAACCTGCCGGCCAGGGCCGGACCAGGCCCCTCTCGCTTCCACCCGCGGGGGAGGAGTCGGTTGTCCTTGACGGTCTCGCAACCGCGCACGAAGCTGGTCGTGAACTCGCCCTTCGCGTTGCGGAGTAGCGTCTCGTACACCTGCACCTGGTCGGGCGACGTGATGAGGTCGTGGTGCCCCTGATACTGCTGGAGGCCGGTCGCCGGATCGCGGGCGAAGGACTCCGTCGGGAGCGGCCGGCCGTCGGCCCCGAGGAGAACGCCCAGCTCGTTCGTCCGGCCCGAGACCCAGAGCGTCCGCCCCTCTGCCTTCTCGACGACGGACAGTTCCACGAACGCGCGGCGGAAGCCGACGCCGCTGGGAAAACGATGGCCCGCCTTGTTCTTGATGAGGACGCGCGCCGTCAGGCGGTTCGCCTCACCCCAGTCGGCCTTCACCTCGACCGAAGCCACGTCGTTGCGGGCCGTGCGGACCATGTCATCGACCGCGTGCTTCAAGCCCTCCTTGGAGCCTGTCATGAAGTCCGTCTTCTCGACCCCCAGCACGTCGTCGAACTGGTCGAACATCTTCAGCAGGAACACGTTGAGGCCGGAGAAATTGTGCCGACGATACCCCCGCTCCCGGATGCGGACGTTCAGCCGGTCGTGCGGGGCGAGGTTCTCGGCGTCGGGGTACGTCGTGTCCTGAATGGCCGCGATCCGCGAATGGATCTTTGGGAGGTCGATGCCGTGTCGCTCGTCCTTCACACCCTGCGACATGTGGCAGTCCTGACACGATTTGGCCTTGGGGTTCTTCTTATCGATTTCGTTCTCGTACTCGCTGTTGAGCCACTCCAGGTACGTCGCCTGTTCGAGGTGGTGGTGGAACTTCTTGAAGAGGGGGACGACCTCAGAGCGGGTCAGTTCGTCCGGGCCGTGGGCGGAACCCGGTTTACCTAGTGGCCTGTCGATGTTCGGCAGGGCGACCGTGTGGCACGTCCCGCAGAGTTGCGACGACTTCAGGTAATCGTCGTGCTTCGGCTTCAGGCCCGTCGCATGTTCCATCGCGTAGGGCGCGATCTCCGCATCCTCGAACGGGCCGTATATCTCGCCCTTCTTGCCGAAGTGTGCGTTGCCCGTGATCGATGTCTCGAGGAAGAATTGTAGGTAGGGGCGGTGGTCTTCGGGGGGCTGGGCGCGCGGCTGCATCCGATGGCACACCATGCAACCGACGCCATCGCGGGCCAGCGCCCCGTACTTGGAGGAGCCGTGGCCGATGTGTTCTTTGGGGCCGGCCACCGCGTGAACGTGGGCGAGAGACATCTTCGCCTTCCCGCCTGGGTGGTCGAGGTCGAACTGCTTCTTCCCCATCGCCCCGTGGCAGCGCAGGCAGGCATCGACCAGCGTTTCGCCCACTTCCTTGGCGAGCGCCGGGTCGGACCGGAACTCGTCGCGCAGTGAATGGACTTCGCTCTCGAGTTGGGCGTAGAAGACGGGGTCGCGCCCCGCCAGGCCCATCGGCGTCCAGCGCCACTCCCCGTGGGGCGAGACATCCCGGCCGGCGGCCCCGTAGTCCACACTCGCCCCCGCCGGGACGAACATCGACGGCCCGAACGGGGCCACCAGCCCCGCGTGGCAGCTCATGCACTGGTTGGAGGTCGCGAACTCTTGGGACCGATCCCGGCGGTTGACGACCCAGTCGTGAGTGACCGGCGGCAGGTGGGCCACCTCCGCGAGGCCGACGCGCTCGATCGATGGGAAGAGACGCAAGAACGCGAGGTCGGCAACGCGATTCGGCAGCTTCGCGGCCGTCGGGCGGACGCACTTCGGATGCGAGTCGTGGCTCTCGGCAGAGGCCGACGCACCGGCCTTGTCCTTCCTCCACGAGTCATCGACCCGGAACAGGATCGGCTCCCCCGGAAAGCCGGCGATGTTCCGCAGCGAGGCGAAGGTGAATTCGTTCGCCCCGCTCGCGGGTGCCTCGCCCGGTGACGCCGTCGAGGCGTGGCAGCGGACGCAGTAGTGGCCGAACCCGGACACCGGATGCGGGAACGGATGGCGATGATTATCGACGACACACTGCCCCTTGACGGGGTTGCCCCAGTACCAGCCGTCGTGGGAGCCTGCCGAGTCCTTCACCATGACCGTCCACGACTCGAGGGCGTCCCACAATTCGCCCTCCGTCTTGCCGTGGTGGAGGACCGCCGGGGCCGCATACTGCTCCTTGATTATCATCTCGCCGTCGGGGATCTTGCCCGCCCGCCCGTTCACCAGCCAGCGCACGACGCCCGGCGAGTAGTACACCCGGACGGCGGGGTGGGTGCCGTAGTATTTGCCCTGGATGAAGGGGCCGGTGTCGCGAACGCCCTTGTCACGCTTCCAACCCAGTTCGACGTACCGACGGGTGTTCAGGAAGGCGAAGAGCTTCTCCTCGAACTCGTGGACGGCGACGCCGCTGGGGAGCGGCAAGTCTGCCGGTCGTCCCTCTTCCGGTTCTGGAGTGGGATTGCGCGCGGGATCGCTCGTCGCGTTCCTACGGGCCGCGGTCGTGTACAGGCCCGCCGCGACGAGGCCCTGGAACAGCACGCTCCCGACCAAGACCGCTTGCCAGAACTTTCGACGCCGCACGGCGGTATCCATCGCTCGCTCCTCCTGACGATCGAATCACGGGACGCGCCTCTACGCGACCTTCTCCTCGCGAGCCATCCGGCTGTCGCCCCGTCTCCGGGACGGCTTCAGCCGCACGATGGCGTTCCACATCCTCCGCGTCAGCAAGTTGAGGATGTCCGCGCGGGACAAGTGGTTGAACGCCAGGTCGCGCAAGACGCCCTCCTGCTTGCTCAACGGCTGGTGGCACGTCTGCTGGATGTCATCCGGGCTTTTGGGCGGTTCGACGGCCTGGGACATGACGTGCGTCAGCAGGGTCAGGAGTTCGTCCCGCGACAGGTCGTGGAACGTGGCCTCGCCGACTCGCTCTTGCTTGCTGGTCAGCATCAACCGTCGCCGCTCGGCGATGAGACGCCGGATCTGGACCGCGTTGATGAACAGGAAGAGGACGTGCCAGCCCGTGGGGCCGTACATCGGGGCGGGCTGGCAGCTGAAGAACACGACGCCGAGCAGCAGGCCGCCGCAGGTCAGGACGCGCAACCAGAGCATGTCGCGCCCCAGGAACGAGGCGAGGTACAGGACGTTCGCGACGTGGATGCAAAGTTCGACCAAGGTGTCGCCCTCGAAGAGACACCGGTGGGACGATGGGGCCGCGCGGTATCTCCAGACAGCATCGGCCGATCGGGAGTACGAAATGAGCCGGTGGCGCGAGGAGTCAGCGGCGCTAGGGGAGCCAGGCGGCGTAATCGGCAAAGGTTGCCAGGGCGACGAGCCGGAGGCGTAAGCGACGGATGAGTTAAGGCTTCCGTCGTTTACCAGCAGTTTCAAGGATCACGGGAAGGCGAAGCGATGCCCCCACCCCCCCAGCCCCCTCCCCTAAAAGGGAGGGGGAGCCGGAGGCATGTCTGATGGCGTGAAGTCTCCCACGGGCCGGTCTTGCTCCCC
>JANXSH010000558.1 GCA_025356615.1 Planctomycetia bacterium
CGGGAGCAACGGGTACGACCTCGACCACTGGTTATCCGGGAAGAAAGAGCTCGAACAAGGGTCGGCGTGACGGGAGGAATCGAAATCTATCACCCGCTGCGTTGTCGAAAGAATCATGTCTCGATTTCGCGCAGGTATCACGCCCCGCCCCCCGACCCATCCCGACTCGCCGCCTCCACCCGCCGCGCCCTCTGGCGTTGGCGGTAATACTTCAGTCCCGGCACGAAGAAGCACACCGCCGTCATGGAGCCGAACAGCAGGATGCCGTAGTCGGGGTAGACGGCCATCGGCACGCAGGTGAGGAACATCGCCGCCGACGAGAGGTAGAACGTCCCCGACAGCATGCCGGCCTTGACGGCGAACGTCATGCCGGCGATGACGGCGAGCATCGGCGCGAGGCTCAGGACGTGCATGTCCAAGAGCATCTCCAGCACGAAGACGCTGATCGTCGCCGAGACTGCCCCGGCCCAGACGTGGGCCACCTGGCGCTCGATGAACAGCACCGGCCCCGCGCGCTTGCGCAGGTTCCAGAAGATGAAACTCCAGGCGACCAGGCCGCCGCCCCACAGTCCGAGGAAGACCCACGGGTTCGTCACGCCGTTCCAGGCGAGGGCCGTCGTGAGGACGCACTGGAGGAAGATCATGAGGGCGTGGCACATCCACAGGATCCCCCAGTTCTCGAGGACGCCCGCGTGGTGCGTCTCGCGCAGCAGCCGGCTGAAGAACTGGCCGAGGTCCGCGAGGCGGGTCATGCGGATCGAGAGTTGCTCGCCGTGCAGGTACGCCTCGAGGTCGGAGGCGAGGCCGGCGGCGCTCTGGTAGCGCAGCTCCGGCTCCTTCTGGATGCACTTGAGGCAGATCAACTCCAGGTCGGGATCGACCTTGGGGTTGAGCATGGCCGGGCGGATCGGGTCCTGATCGAGGACGAGCAGCAGCGTATCGACCGGCGTCGGGGCCTGGAACGGGGGCCGGCCCGTAATCATCTCGTAGAGGATGACGCCGAGGGAGTAGACATCGCTCGCCGGGCTGGGCTTGCCGCGCCGGTTGCTGACCTGCTCGGGTGCCATGTAGGCGGGGGTGCCGACGATCGCGCCGCTCTGCGTCAGGGCCGAGGTGTCTTCGCCGTCGGTGTGGACGCGCTTGGCGAGACCGAAGTCGGTGACGTGCGGCTGGCCGGTACGGTCGATGAGGATGTTTGAGGGCTTGATGTCACGATGGAGGATCCCCCCCTGGTGGGCGAAGTCCACCGCCCGGCTGATGACGGCGAGCAGTCCGGCGGCGTCGCGCGGGCGCATCGGGCCGCGCGAGAGGACGTCCATGAGTGTCTCGCCCTCGACGAACTTCATCGAGAAGTACGCCTGGCTGTCGTGTTCGCCTGCGGCGTAGACGGGGACGATGTTCGGGTGTTCGAGGTGGGCCGCCGCGTGCGCCTCGACCTGGAACCGCGCGAGATCCCCCGGCGTGGCGTGTTCGCCGCGCAGGATCATCTTGAGGGCGACGAGCCGATTCAGGCTCTTCTGCCACGCCTTGTAGACGACACCCATGCCGCCGCGCCCGAGTTCCTCCAGCAGTTCGAAATCGCCGAACGTGCGACCCGTCAGCCCGGAGATGACCGGCGCGGGCCGACCGTGCCGGCCGGCGGAGAGCGTGCGCGATCCGCTCCCGCCCGCGAACTCGGCGGCGAACTGGGCGGCGGCCCACAGTTCGCGCAACTCGCCGCCCAGATCCGGGTGACGCTTTACGAGTCCGTCCACGTCGTGCGGCTGCCCCAGCCGGGCGCGCTCCGCTAACTCGCCGAGTAGGCGGGCGAGACGCTCGTCCCGATCCTCGGCGGTCGTCGTCGCATGGGCGGTCATGGCTCGTCCTCGGGGAGGAGTACGCCGCGCAGCCGACGAATCGCCCGCAGGTAGCGCATGGACGCCGCCGCCTCGGACAGGCCGAGCGACGCGGCGACTTGCTGGTTGGAATACTGCTCGCGGTGCCGCATGAGGATCACCTCGCGGTCGTCGTCGTCGAGCGCGGCGACGGCGGAGTCGAGTTTGCGCTGCAACTCGTGCTGGATGGCGGCGCTGGCGGGCGTGCGCTCGGTGTCGAGCAACTGGCCTGCGAGTTCATACGACGAATGGTCCGCTAGGACGGCAGGGACGATCGGCTGCTCGCGATCGAGGCTGCGCCGCTGGGCCTGGCGGTGTCGGCGGTGGGCGTCGATGACGTGGTCCTGGGCGATGTGCCGCAGCCAGAGCCGGAACGGCATCACCGGGTTGCGGAGGTAGTCCTCGAGCCGGCGGTGGGCCTCGATGAGAACGTCCTGCACGATGTCACTCGCATCGAGGCGGGCCGAAAGCGCCGGGTCGAGCCGCAGGC
>JANXSH010000582.1 GCA_025356615.1 Planctomycetia bacterium
CGGGACGATTTGGCGGCGCGGCAGCGCTCCAGCAGCCCCGGTATCAACGGCGCTCCCACCATGATCGCGGCCTGGAGCAGCCGCTTGCAGGGGTGGGTCGGCCGGGCGTCCAGGAGCGTGAGTACCACCTGGAGCGGATCCCGACAATCCGCGTTCAGGTGCTGCCAGTAACGCCGCTCCCGGAGCAACGGCCCACGCGGGTCGTCGCATTCCTCCAGCCAGTCGGCAAAGATCAGCCGCGGCACCTCGTCTTCCGGGGCTTCAGCGATGGCGTCCCAGAACGCCGCTTCCATTGCTTCGGACGGCAACATGTTTCACCCCTCTTGGGTTCATCACCGGGAGAAACTCGCACGCCATTGCATCCCGCCCCTGGACGCGCGGCCAGGGCGCGGAGGACAGCCCGTGGGGATAACTTATGCCTTGCCCCAGACCCGCGTCAACGGCCTGGCTGGCTTCGAGCCTCGGTCGGAAACCGATGCTCGAGCGCTTCGGTCCGACAAACCTAAGCGGGTTTTCGACGTAACCCAGTGCCAGCGCACCGTTCGACGACCGCGAGTGGCGTCCGCATTCCGCCGTTTGACCCCCTCTCACGCGGCGGCTTCTCCCTCCCGATGCCCACGAACACCCCTCCGCGCTCCGTTCACCCCTGGTTCATTCGCCCGATCCGCGTCCCATTCCTCACAACATACTAAACGGGTCCACATCCAGCGCCAGCTCGATCCCCGTCGGCGCGTGCAGCGTCGGCATGACGGCGCGCAACAGCTTGTGCAGCGTCCCCGCGCTGGGGGATTGCATCTGGTAGTGGTAGCGGTAGTAATTCTTGAGCCGGAATACGGGTGCCTCGGCGGGGCCGAGTAGGCGCACCTCCGCAGGGCCGGCGGCCTGCATCGCCTGGAGCGCCGACGTGAACGCCGTCGCCATCGTGTCGGCGAAGGCGGCACCGGCTTGCTCTTCTCGGGCACGGAGGATGATACGAGCCATGCGGTGGTACGGCGGGTAGTTGTGGACCTGGCGGTGGCGCATCTCGCCAGCGACGAAGTTAAGGTAATCGTGCTTCGAGGCGTGCAGGATGCACGGGTGGTCCGGCGTGAACGTCTGCACCAGCACTCGGCCCCCGGCGGGGCCTCGACCCGCCCGGCCCGCGACCTGCGAGAGGAGCTGGAACGTCCGCTCGGCGCTGCGGAAGTCGGGGATGTGCAGGGCCACGTCGGCGTTGACGACGCCGACGAGCGTGACGTTGGGGAAGTCCAGCCCCTTGGCGATCATCTGCGTCCCCATGAGGATGTGGACCTCGCCCGCCTTGAACGCGCCGAGGGTCTTGGCGTGGCTGCCGGGCTTCTTCATCGTGTCGCTGTCCATGCGCGCGACGACGTGGCGCGGGAAGCGGTCCTGGATCTCGACCTCGAGCTTCTCCGTGCCGAGGCCGTGGTAGCGCACGGCGGCGTTGCCGCAGGCGGGGCAGTTCTGTTGCGGCTCCTGCTCGTAGCCGCAGTAGTGGCAGAGCATGCAGTCCTTGAGCTTGTGATACGTCAAGGCGAGGTCGCAGAATCGGCACGTTTCGACATGGCCGCACGACGGGCAGTGGACGTGCGTCGCGAAGCCGCGCCGATTAAGCATGAGGATCACCTGCCCGCCCTTGGCGAGCGCCTGCTGCATCGCGTGAACGAGCGGATCACTGAGGGCCGACGGCCTGCCACGCGGGGGCCGCTGGTGGCGCAGGTCGATCAGGTCCACGGGGGGCAGCGGACGCGACGCGACGCGGTTGGGCATGCTCAGGAGCGTGTATTGCCCGCGCTGGGCGTTGTGCCAACTCTCGAGCGACGGCGTCGCGCTGCCGAGGAGGATCGGAATGTTCAGGAGCCGGGCGCGCATGACGGCGACATCGCGACCGTGGTAGCGGGGCGTCGTGTCCTGCTTGAAGCTCGATTCGTGTTCCTCGTCGATGACGATGAGGCCGAGATTCGGGGCCGGGGCGAAGACGGCACTCCTCGCGCCGACGGCGACCTGGACCTGGCCGTTGAAGACGCGCCGCCAGTGCCCGCCGCGCTCGGCGTCCCCCTGATGGCTGTGCAGGACGGCCACGTCGCTGAACCGCCCACGGAAGCGCGCGACGGTCTGCGGCGTGAGGCTGATTTCGGGGACGAGGACGATGGCTTGTTTACCCTGGCGGACGATCTCGTCGATGGCGCGGAGGTAGATTTCCGTCTTGCCGCTGCCGGTCACGCCGTGCAGGAGGAAGGCGCGGAACCCGCCCTGAACGAGGGCCGGCTGGAGCGTCTCCCAGACCCGCGCCTGGTCGGCGTGGAATTCGTGCGGCGTCTTGCCCTCGCCGGCCTCGTCGGAGCTTGCCGTGCGATCGACGCGCCGGACGACGCGCCGGATCAGGCCGCGCTCGAGCAGCGCCTTGATGGGGGCACTCCCGCAGGCCGCTTGACGCTGGAGCTGCTTGACCTCGATCGGCTTGGCATGGTCGCGGAGGCGGGTGAGGACGGCGGTCTGCTTCGGCGGCAGCGTGGTGACGGGAGCGGCGAGTTCGCCCTCCGGCACCGCCTCGACGAAGACGCGCCGCGCGGTCCCCGCCTGCGACTTCGCCCCGGCGGGCACGACGGCGGTGAGCGCCTGGCCCCAACCGCAGAGGTAGTAGTCGGCCATCCAGCGCGTGA
>JANXSH010000605.1 GCA_025356615.1 Planctomycetia bacterium
GTTCCTATGGTTCGGCCCACCGAAGGTGGTGCCGAAGGAGACATCGCCATAGGCTGGCTTGTGAGCGGAGGCGATCCAGGCCTGTTTCTGTGCCAGGAGGTCTGGCCAAATCACAGAGTGGTCATGCGGCATCGTGAACTCCAGAGAAGTGTCAGAAATAATTTACAACAAGATCTAATGGTCTGTATTGATAGAATTCGGCGATGACGCATGGGGTCGAATTACTGAATTTTCTCGTCAACAATCATCAGGGGATTCCTTTCGAATCGCTTTCTCTACTGGGACAGCCCCGGCGGCTTGCTCATTCCCCGCCACACCAACATCGAAAACAGTCTAACACGTTATTACTTTACCACAGTACCTTGGCGAGTCGTGCGCGTCAAGCAACTTCACTCCGGGAAATGTCGGAGCCGTGCGCTCTGGCGGGTCGATTCTCGGCCCCCTCCGGCACTGGCCGTAATCCGGCCCAATGCAGCCGCCGCCTGCCATCCCTGCTGAATCGTGGTTAGCTGTTCTACTTCAGCTTCTCCATCGAGGGCCGGCGCAGGTGGAATCCGGTGGCCTGCTGGAAGGCGTGGCCGACGGCGAGGAGTTCGGCCTCGCCGTAGAGTTGCCCGGTGAAGGTGATCGAGAATGGCACCTCGTTTCCGCCCCGCTTCGTGAATCCGCTGGGTAGCACGATGGTCGGATGGCCGGTCAGGTTCGCCAGCAAGAGATCCTGGCCGCCGACGTACAGATCGACCTTTTCCATCAACGTCGCCATCTCCCCCATGAGCAGAGTGCGGATGCGATTGGCGCGGAGGTAGTCGCTCGCCGTGATGAACTGCCCGGCCTGGAATGCGCTCTTCCAGGTCGCCGGGATCGGCTGGCCCCCGCGAGTCAGCTCGTCGAACACGGCCGCGGCCTCGGCGTACAGGATGAGCGTCAGTTCGTTGTGCAAATACTTCGACGGCAACTCGATCGGGACGAGCTTCACCCCGATGGTGTCGCGTAGCACCTTCAGATCCTGTTCCCTCGTCTGTCCCTTCAGATAGCCGACCTTGACGGTCTTCAGATCGCGGACGTGGGGCCAGGTGAAGGGCCGATCGACCGCACTGGGGTCGAGGCCGTCCCGTCCGTGGATGGTGCCGAACACCAAGGCGCAATCCTCGATCGACCGCGCGATGGGGCCGACCTTGTCCATACTCCAGGACAGGGTCATGCAGCCGTGGCGACTCACCCGCCCGAAGGTCGGCCTCAGTCCGGACGTGCCACACACGCGGCAAGGCGATACGATGCTGCCGAGCGTTTCGCTGCCCAACGTGAATCCCACCAGGCCGGCGGCCGTCGCGCTCGCGGACCCGGCGGAAGAACCGCTCGATCCGCTCTTCGCCGCCCAGGGGCTTTTGGTCTGCCGACCGCCGAACCATCGATCGCCGTTGGCGAGCGCTCCCAGAGACAGCTTCGCGACCAGGACCGCACCCGCCTCTTCGAGTCGCTTCGCGACCGTCGCCTTCACCTCGAGTTTCTGGTCCTTGTAAGCCTCCGCGCCCCACGTCGTCGGATACCCCGGATAGGCGATGAGGTCCTTCGCCCCCCAAGGGATGCCGTGCAGCGGCCCGCGATAGCGCCCCGCCGCGATCTCCTTGTCCGCCTGCCCCGCCTGTTCCAGGGCGGTCTTCTCGGTCAAGGTGACGACACACGATAGCGCGGGGTCGTACTCCTTCAGCCGCTTCAGGTAGAGGCGCGTCAGGTCGGTCGAAGACACCTTCCGCGTGCGGACGAGGCCGGCGAGCGAGGTCAGCGACAGGAAGGCAAGGTCTTCCTCTTCCTCCGGCTTATTCGGTGCCTCTTTCGCCATCGGGGCGACCGTCCCCGTCCTCGCGCCGGGGAGCGAGCGCGGAGCGGGATCGAAGGCCAGCGCGGGCGGGACTCCGTTGTCGATCTTCACCGCGTGGAGTTTGCGAGACCCTCGCCGCCAGCTGGTGAGGGTGTCGGCGACCGCCTTCCGATCCTCTGCGGACAACTCGAGTCCGGCGACCCACTTCGATCGTTCGACGATCTCGGGGGTGATCGAATCCGCCTTCTCCGCCTCCACGGCGAGGGCGCGTTGAAAGACTTCCGTGCCGATGCCTGCGGCTGCCAGTGCCCGGAAGAGGCCGCGCCGGGTCGTGTGTTCGCTCATGAGGTGTTCCCGCGAATCCAAGGAGGAGGGCAAGCGACTCCCTGGAGTTGTATCGAGACGTGAGGGCGCGGGGAGATTCGGGGAAAGATTATGCGACAGGTAAGCCCAGCGGTTGCAACCGCTGGGCTTGGGGAGTGATCGAGCCGACCGAATGACCGGAGAGCTTCTAGAAATCCAAATTTACCACCTCGCCGCCCGCGCGGGTCGTGATCCCGACCCACGTCGTCGGTGAGATCGAGTTCGAGAAGCTGCGAACCGACCCGTCGCCGAATAGGAAGTTGACCCCCTGCGAGTGTCGGCTGTTCGTGTCCTCGACGTGTTCTTGCGGGTTGTTCGGCGTTCGGCCCTCGGCGGCGGTGCCCGAATTCGTGAGGACGAGGACGCCGCCGGCTTCTTGCCCCAGCGAGGGGTTGAGCGTCTGTAGGATGACGGCATTCGTCACCGCGCCCACCCACGTCGTCTGCGGCGATTGCCTGCTCGCACGCTCGCCGACGAAGAGCGTGTTGCTCGTGCCATCGAGGATGTCCGTGATCTTGATGCCGTTGTTGCGGAGGAGGACGCCCGGTGCCCCGTTGCTGTTGTCGGGATAGCTCGACACCTCGTAGACGCCGGCCATGCCGACGTAGTTGCCGAAGGCCACGTCGCAGAGGGCGTTGTTCGACCCGTCTCGGACGGTGAAGGTCGTCCCTTTTGGGCTGTCCGAGGGGCATCGGAACCCGCTGAGGCTCTGCGTCCGCGCCGCGAGATTGACCGGGTGGGCGATGTCCTTGGTGAAGTCGATCGTGCGAAACAAATTGTCCTGCTCGAGATACGGGAGCAGTGCCGCCGCCCACCCCCAGCCCGGCCCGAGGTTGTCGCCGTTGAAGGTCGCCGACCGGGAGACGAACCCGGCAGGGTAGCGCTCATTCGTCCCGTGGTAGTTGTGGAACGCGAGGCCGATTTGCTTGAGGTTGTTACTGCACTGCATGCGTGCGGCCGCCTCGCGAACCTTCTGGACGGCGGGCAGCAGCAGGCCGATGAGAATGGCAATGATCGCGATGACCACGAGCAGTTCGATCAGCGTGAACGCTCGGCGGGAAAATCGTGTCATCTTGGTGTACCTTGGGTTGAACAGAATCATACCAGGAGAAGTTATACTAAATGATACGGCGGGAATAGCAAGACGGTTCGGTCGCAATTTTCCCGAAGCGTGCGTGGAAGCAATCGAGGATTGCCGGTCTGTTCCCTACTCCGTCCGACGCGGTACAATGACGGGGGGCATTCGTGTCACGATCCCGGAGACCTCTCTCATGCACAGCCACGACATCCTCCGCCCCGCGAGGAACTGCGATGAACGCGATCCGCATTCGTAAGACGATTCACTCCGACACGCTCCATATCCCGGAGTTGAAGGACATGATCGGCAGTACCGTCGAGATCATCGTCTTGGAAGAATCCGTACCGCCCGCCGTCCTTCATAGTAAAGGCGACTGGGACACGGTTCTCGCTGCCGTGCAACACCTCGACGACTACGACTACCAGGCCCAGCTCGATCAGGACGCATGCGACATCCGCGACTCCTTCCAAGCGCCGTCGTGACAGATTCGGGTGATGACACGAATACCCTGAGCGTTGCCGAGCGCTTCTGACATCCGACCCCATTGGACCGAAAGACACCTCGCCGGGCTGTGACTACGGAAGTAAGCTGTATCGCCAATGGATTCGGACGAAGAGTTGGACCTGTCACGCAACCCCCGGATTGCGCTGCGCTTCATCCGGGGCTACACTTCTGTCACCCCTGACGGGGTTCAGAGTGCATAGCCTGACCTTCGCTGAATCCAAGCCAATCAGTCCAATCAGTTCGAAGGGAAACCTGAAGACATGAACCCCGTCAGGGGTGACAGAAGTGTAGCCCCGGATGAAGCGTAGCGCAATCCGGGGGTTGCGTGACAGGTCCACCTTTGCCAGTATCCGCGAGTGTTTCTGCCTCCTTCCGTACTCACCCCGCTCCAGCCGGGCTGTTCGTCGCCCCGCCCGACGCGGTACAATAATGGATCACTCGTGCCACGATCCCCCGAGACCTCTCTCATGCCCAGCCACGACATCCTCGGCCCGCGTGGGGTCATCGCCGATCGGCTGGAACGCTACGAGGCGCGCAGCCAGCAGCTCGACATGGCTGCGGCCGTCGAGGACGCCATCGCCGATGGGCATCACCTCATGGTCGAGGCGGGAACGGGAACGGGCAAGAGCTTCGCCTACCTCGTCCCGGCGATCCTGTCGGCGGCGGGCAACAAGGAGAATCGGGTCGTCGTCTCGACGCACACGATCAGCCTCCAAGAGCAGATCGTCCACAAGGATCTCCCGTTCCTCCAGGAGGTAATGCCGAATCCGTTCAGTGCCGCGCTCGTCAAGGGGCGGACGAACTACCTGAGTCGTCGCCGACTGCGCGTCGCCCAGCAGCGTGTCGGGCAACTCTTCTCCGACGCGAGCCTCCAACAGCAGCTCACGCTAATTGGCAAGTGGTCGCGCCAGTCGAGTGACGGGTCACGCTCGGACCTGAAGTTCAATCCGCTGCCCGCCATCTGGGATGTCGTCCACAGTGATAGCGGCAACTGCCTGGGCCGGGCGTGTCCTGATTACGCCGACTGCTTCTACTTCCGCGCCCGCAAGCAGATGTTCGGGGCCGAGATCCTCGTCGTCAACCACGCGCTGTTCTTCAGTGACCTCGCCCTCCGCAAGCAGGGCGGCAACCTGTTGCCGGATTACCGCACGGTCATCTTCGACGAGGGACACACGATCGAGGACGTGGCGGCCGACCACCTCGGCCTCCAGATCGGCCGGAGCGGATTGGAGTGGCTGTTCAACAAACTGTTGCACCCGCGCACCCGGCGCGGCGTCCTCAGCTACGTCGCCGACGACGCCGCCATCTCCCAACTAGAGTCGGCGAGACAGGCGACCGACGCCTTCTTCGGCGCACTCATGGCCTGGCAATCGCGGCAAGCGCCTCCGGGTCGCGCGCGTCAGGCCAACCCCGATCCGTCTGCCAGGGTCGGTGCCAATTCGCACCGCGTTCGTCAACCGGGCATCGTCCCGGACACGCTCTCCGAGGAACTCGTCAAACTCGCCTCGAGGATCAACGCCGTCGCCGAGAACCTCGACGAGGAGAACCGCATGGAGTTCACCTCGCTGGCGAATCGCGCCCTCGGCGTCGCCAACGGCCTGCGCGAGTGGCTCGGCCAGGCACCCCAGGGCCACGTCTACTGGATCGACACGACGCCCGGCTCGCCGCCGCGCGTGGACCTCTGTAGTGCGCCCATCGAGGTCGGCCCGGCCCTGAAGGAGATGCTCTACGACAAGGTGCCGACGGTCATCCTGGCCAGCGCGACGATGTCGGTGGGCGGCAGGACCGGCTTCCGCCACTTCCAGGACCGCCTCGGCCTGAAGGACTGTGCGACGCTCCAACTCGGCAGTCCGTTCGACTTCGCCTCACAGGTCGAGTTGCACCTGTTTCGCCAGATGCCGGACCCGTCGGCAATGCCCGACGCCTACGAGGAGGCCGTCCTCGACAAAATCCCTGAGTATCTCGAGCGCAGCAAGGGGCGGGCCTTCGTCCTGTTCACGAGCAACGCCTTCCTCCAGCGCGCGACGACCCGACTGCGCGGCTGGTGTGCAGGCAAGGGGTATCCGCTCCT
The DNA here is from genome assembly GCA_025356615.1 of Planctomycetia bacterium. Lineage (GTDB taxonomy): Bacteria > Planctomycetota > Planctomycetia > Gemmatales > Gemmataceae > JANXSH01. The sequence continues at coordinate 5,836 of JANXSH010000605.1, forward strand.
GACCCAGTCCGACGGCCTGCCTCGCAACCAGATGGTCGAGCGGTTCCGCACGGCGGGCAACGCCGTACTGCTCGGCGTCGATAGCTTCTGGCAGGGGGTCGATGTGCCGGGGGACGCGCTGTCGAACGTCATCATCACGCGCCTGCCGTTTGCGGTGCCGGATCGGCCCGTCCTCGCGGCCCGGCAGGAGGCCATCGAGGCGGCGGGCGGGCAGGCGTTCATGGACTACCAGGTGCCCCAGGCAGTCATCAAGCTCAAACAGGGCTTCGGTCGGCTGATCCGGACGGCGACGGACAAGGGGATGGTGGTCATCCTCGATCCGCGGGTGCTGACCAAGGCGTATGGACGGATGTTCCTGGAGGCGCTACCAGAATGCCAGTGCTGGATCGATGGGGCCCCCGCGCCCCTGCCGCCACGTCGCTCCGCGCCGAAACGGCGAGATCCGGAGGGGTGAGAACCCTCACGAGAGGGGGGGTGAGCCGGTCGAAGACGACCGTCATGCCGACGCGCCCCGCCCAGACGCCGGTCGGTGCCGTGAGGATCAGCTCGTAGGGCACGCCGGTGCGGACCTCGTCGAGTCCCAGGCGCGGCGGGGAGACTTCGTGACAGTGCATCGAGGGGATGAACTCGAAATAGACGCCCGCATCGACGAGCAGACGCAGCGCGCCGAACCGTGGATCCTCGACCGCGATCGGCCCCTCGGGACGGGTGATCAGTTCGATCAGAGTGGGCCTCGGGCCGACGGCCTGTCGCAAGGCATCGATCGGGAGCGACGGGCCACACCGGGAGTAGACGACGGCCCGCACATCGGGCAACAAGTGTCGGCGCTCGCGGGAAAAGCTGACGACGCGCTCGACCGGGCCGACGAGGCAGGTCGGCAATGAGTCATCGGGGAGAGTGGCTGGCTCGAAAACGGCAGGCCGGAGAAGCAGCGGGAACCGCTCGACATCGAACACATCGTCACCCAGCCAACAAATCGACGCCGACCGGGTAGACGATGCCAGAGCCAGGGCCACCCCCAAGGCGTGGCGGTGCGACCGCAGGGCGAGATCCGCGCGGAGGACGGGCCTGTCGGCGATTCGCCCGAGGGGAACGAGGCGACGGAAGTCCTGAGCGGTGCGAATCCGCCCGAAATCATGGTCGCGGCCGAACGGCGTCAGCCGAGAACGATGAACCAGCGTGAGCAAGGTCCGCGTCTGGCGTCGGACGGCGTCCTCACGATCGAGACGAGCGAGCAAACGACGGTTCGACGCCGCCTGGAGAGTGGCCATGACGCGCCGCACGAGCGGATTGTCGAACAGAGGTTGCCGTAAGCTCGAAAGGAACGATCGCACGGACGCCATCCTGGGTATGCGGGTCAGTCAAAGAAGATGATCTACAACGAGAGTAACGCGCCGAGAGGAGGAACACAAGGGATAAAGGTGTCCTGTCTTGCCCTGGCAGAGGATGACTCTGGGGGGCCAGCCAAAATCTGCGAGTCGGGGGGAGCTTTTCTCTTGCTCGCGAACTGAACGCCTCCGTCACTTTGGCCTACAAATCTCTACCTTGGGGGACGTTTACCGCAAGCCTCGATCCTCTCTGCCCTCGCTTGACCGTTGGGCTTGTCGGGGTTCGGCTCAGTAGGCCATTCGAGCGTGAGCCGGAGACGAGCATTCGGGGCATGGTCATCGGTCTGGACCTCGAGCCAGACAGCGGGTCTCGCTGGTTGCGTCATCTCGCCTCGAATTGGTGAGGTCTCAGCCGTTGAGCGCGGAGGAATGAAACCGCTATCAGGTAGGTTCCCGTCACCAATCCCCAGAGGACCACCAGAACACCGAGGCCCATTCGCCACATAGGGCATACCGTCCCTACGCGCCGCTCGCAGGGATCGGCCAATCCCATTCGGACACCTTCACGGAGTGGAAGCATCCAAGGGACCCTCACGCCTTCAACGACTCGTACCACGCCAGCGTCTCGCGCAACCCGTCCTCGAACTTCACCCTCGGCTGACACCCCAGCATCTTCACCGCCTTGCTGATGTCCGCCTTGCTGTGGCGGATGCGGTTGCGGAGTTACATTCAGTGCTTGCCGAGAATGAGGTCCAGCAGCCAGCACCCCCGTACATGCACTCCCGGCTGGCGGCAGTGGTTCAGGATGTCGGCGTTGTCGCAACCGGCTTCTTCGAGGGCATCGGACAAGACGGCGAGGCGGGCGGGATCGAGTTCGCCGGAGGGCAGGGCACGCTCATCATAGGCAACTGCGGCGAGGGTGGTTACGGTGGGTGTTTGCCAATCGGGCTTGATTGAGATGGGGCGGAAGAGATTGACGAAGAGTTCACGCACGATAGAAGACAATTCTGTACGCTCTGTCTGATGAGCAGCCACAGCTTCCGCATCAACGCCGGAGTCCGTCAAAAGTTTTTGTTCAACAGTGTCGTAGTACATGAAGTCCGCCGCGTGAGTCGCGGCTCGTTTTGCGGCGTCCTCGGCCCTTTCATCGAGAACGGCATTAAGGGCATTGTTCGCTGCCCAAGCAGCCGAAAAGCCTCCCCTCGCTCCAAGTTGTGACCGAAACTCGCGCAACTCCTTTCTGCTCGATCTACCCTCGGCAAACCGCTCACCTGCTTCGATCTCCTGGGAGGCTTCGCCTTCTCCGATTCGATGCCAAACCCGAAGCGCACAGGCACAGGCAAACAAACGCAACTTGCGGCCGCTGGCCCTGTCTCCCAGGAAATCCAGCATCTGCCTCGGATCAGCGCATTCCAACCATTCTTGCTCAGTCATACCTCACCCCTTCCCGCCAACGCATCGAGCGCCCAACATCCGCGTATGTGCCCCTCGGTTTGTCGCAAATGCCGCAAGATCGTCTCCTCTGTGCAACCCGCGTCCATCAAGGCGTCGGCGAGGTAGGGCAGCTCGGCGAAGCGCTGGGCCTCCTCGATTTCTCGCGCCATGCCGACGACGATGTCGCCGGACCAGGCCAGCCAGTGCGGCTCGAGGACGACGGGGCGGAACGGGTTGCCGAACAGCTCGTTGAGCAGTTCGACCTGGTGGTGGGCCTCATCGCGGCGGGCGCGGGCGACGGCTTCCGCCTCGTTCTCGCTGTAGATCATCTCATACGCGGCGATGCGGATGGCGTGTAGCCGTATATATTCGGGGGCGTTGCGTGCGGCTTCCGCCGCATCCTCGACGAGCGTTGCCGCTGCCGCCATGTAAGCGTACTGGTCCAACTCGGGCGCGTTGCCCGCCGACTGGTCGGCCTGCCCGCGCATCGCCTCGACCTCCTCGGGCGTTGCCGTCCCCTCGGCGAAGCGCTCGGCGAGGTGGACCGCTTCGCGCGGGATGGGGTAGCGAAAGTCCGTCCAGAATCGGCGTACACAGGCGCAGGCGAACAGGCGCAGCTTGCGGGGAGTCGCACTGCCCCCGAGGTGGTCGAGCATGGCGACTGGGTCCGCGCCGGTGAGCCAGTCGAGTTCGTTCATGGGTGGCGTTAGCCTCGAGTGCCGGGGTCCAATCGTCCTCGCAGGTATTGATGGAAGAGCGCCTCGAGTGTCGAGAGGGTATGCGTCTCCTTGGCCGGGTCATCGACGGAGGCGTTGACGACGCGCACGAGCGGCAGCCCGGCGGCATCCACTTCGATGAGGTTGACGCACCCGGCATCCTGCTCGATCCGGCCCAGGCTCGACATCGGCGCTTCGAGGAGGTGGCACAAGAGTAAACGGTTGACGATGCCATGACACACGACGAGGACGGTCTGCCAGTCCTCTCGGGCGATCGATTCGCTCCACGCGGCGACGGCGCGGGCCGAACAGGAGCCGAACGTCTCGCCGCCGAAGAACCGCGCCTCCGGCGAAGGCGCTGCCCCCAGCGCCCCGAGGATCGAGCCGGTGACGGCGAAGTCGGTCAACTGGGCCACCTCGATTTCCCGGAGACGAGGCTCCTGGGTTATCGAGATGGCCCGGCCCGCGAGGACGAGCCGGGCCGTCTCCTCCGTCCGGGGCAAGCCGGACGTGATGGCGCGGTCGAACGGGACGTTCGTGAGGGCCGACCCGACGGCGGCGGCCTGTCGCTTGCCCAGATCGTTGAGCGTGACATGGTGGGGGTTGACGGCACGGCCCTGAGCGTCGAAATAGTCCACCTCGCCGTGGCGCATCAGGTAGACTCGGCGTCTCACGGGGGGCCAAGGGGGAGTCGGTTTCGGCTGCATGCGAGACACTCCGTGAGTGCGCCACGTCACCTCGTATCGGTTCTCGGCTATGCTATCCCGAATGGAACGCGAACACAACGCGAGGAAGTTGCACTCGTGACCAGTGTCCGGGTGGTAACTAGACTCAGAGCGTTTGAAGCATTAGGCGAGCCGGGAGCGTTACAGTAGTTTCAAGGATCACGGGTCGTTGCTGGTTAGACCCCACCCCCCAGCCCCCTCCCCTAAAAGGGAGGGGAGCAATACCGGATCAGAGGGAGACTTCAC
>JANXSH010000633.1 GCA_025356615.1 Planctomycetia bacterium
GGCGGCGACGTGAACCGCGACGACGTGCGCCGCCGACTGTTCTTCGACGGCGGCGGGGTCCGGGCCGGCGGCGAGGTGCAGTGGAGGTTCTTCGACCAGGTCGGCACCTACTTCCGGGGCGCGGGGTCGCTCATGACGGGCCGATTCCGGGGCGACTTCAGCGAAACGGGCAACGGCACGCCCGTCGTCAACGTGTCGGAGAAGTTCACCCGCGTCGTGCCGAACCTGGAAATGGGCCTCGGCCTCATGTACCAGTCGGGCAACTGGCGGATGTCGGTCGGCTACGAGTTCAGCACCTGGTTCGACATGGTCGATGGCATCGACTTCGTGTCCGACGCCCACCCGGCGAAGATGGGCAGCAAGACGGGCAACCTCAGCTTCGACGGCGTCGTGTTCCGCAGCGAGCTGGCGTTCTAAGAATTTAGCCACAGATGAACACAGATGAACACGGATAAAGACCTGAATACATTTTGTCAGAGTCGAGAGCCGATCGATAGGAAAATGCCCCGGTCGCGCTCCTCGTTCGAGAGGCGCTACCGGGGCATGATTCGTTTCGATGCTACAAAACGGTAGGACTAGTGGGAGCCGTTCGAGGCCGAGTAGTGCGGCTTCTCGTCCGTCAATTGTCCGGCAAGGTCGTGGACGATGTCTTGGAGGCCGCCCCTCCAGGACTCGGGGGCGGACTGCTTGATGAGATCCTCGACGACATCCGTGAGGGAGTGGACGGCCAACCCTTGGAGTTTCGTCAAGATCGAGCCGATCATGCCCGGCTCCGTGGAGGCGGTCGCGGCAGCGGCGGCATACGCGGGAATACGGGAGGGAGGCGGCGAGGCCGGCGCACTCGGGGCGAAGGCCGACCCGTGGGAGGCTCTCGACGGGCGGAGCAAAAAAGCACCGACCGCACCGATGGCGACAGCGACGCCGAAGGCGGCCCAGGGGTGGCCCTCGACGTGCTTGCTGATGTTGAACGTGTCCTTCAACGATTCCTTGGCGGAGGCGACCGACTCGGTCACGCTCGACACGACATCCATCACCCCTTCCTTCGTGGCCTCCACCGCGTGGCCCGCCTCGGAGACCGTGTCGCGAACCTGTGACTCGAGTTCGCCGATCTTCTGAGCGAGCGAGCCTCGCGTCGTCTCCATTTCGGTGCGAATCACTTCGAGTTCGCTATCCACTGGACATTCTCCTTGAGGGTCTGGGCCGTCTGGTCCGGCAGTGGGTTGAAGGATTGGAACTTACGGATGCTCGTCATGACGAGCACCCCGCCCAAGACCCCGAAGGCGAGCCCGACGATGCCGAAGCAGGCCCACACGGGGAGCTTGGCCGGGTCGAGTTCGGGGGGCGAGGTTATCCAGTGTAGTAGGTGGACCAACATCCAGGCGAGGAGTAATCCGGACAGCGAAGCAAGCCCTACCCCGATGCCCAGGGTCGTGGCCGCTTCGCGTGTCTTGTTCAGGTCGGACTTGATCTCCGCCTTGGCAAATCGGATTTCCTGCTTGATGAGGTCCCCAAAATCGCTGATGATACCGCCAAGCAGACCCGTGGTGCTCGGCTCGGCGGTCGATCGGGCCTCGTTCGACATGGTTAGCTCCGGAGGGATTTCCCGAGGAGGTAGCCGATGCCCAGGCCGACGAGCAGCGCGGGGATCGGGTTCCGCTTGATGAGGTCCGTCACGTCGCCCATCATGCCGCTGAGGTTCTTGTCGGCCATGTACTCGCCGGCCTTCTCCATGCCGTCGGCGACGGCCTCGTTGGCCTTGCCGAGGACGCCCGAAGTGGGGCCTTTCTCGCGGACCGTATCCGCCATCGACTCGAACCGATGTCCCGCAGTGGCCGTCCACTCCTCGGCCTTCTTGCCGACCGTGTTGGCGGCGCTACTGACGGCCTGCCCCGCCTGGCTCGCCATGTCGCGGGTGGAGTCGGCGACCGAGTGGGCGGCGTCCTTGGCCTTGTCCGCTACGTTGTGGGCTGCGTCCTTGGCCTTATCGGCCACGTTGTGGGCGGTGTCCCTGGCCTTGTCGGCGACATTGTGGACGGGCGACTGGTCTTTCTTCGTGGTAGGCTGCATCGTAGGATTCCTTCTTTCGTAGGAGTAGTTACCGATGAGTCACACTCACGACTCATCCGACGAAGGAAGACATAGCAAGCCGTGTGCCGAAGCGAATAATTTCTATCGAAATCGCTGGATACTGGTGTACCTCGAACCGGATCCTAGGGGAGGGTTCCCTAGTGGGCAAACGCCTTCTCAGAGCAACGCAGTCTGGAGCGCGAAGACAAGGATTATCGCGATCGATCACGATGTGGCGCACAAGGGGAGGTGTTCTGGCCTCACTTTTGCTAATGGGTGTGGAGATGCACCCCAGTGCCCGGCCCGAAGACCCGCGCGAGCGTCTCTGCGGTAAGGATCACCTGCGGTGCCCCCGAGCAGTCGATGCGCCCGTCCTTCATGCACGAAACCTGGTGGGCGACTCGGGGCATGAGCGTCACGTCGTGCGAGACGAGCAGCACCGTCACGCCGGTCTGCTGGTTGAGTTGCGCGATGAGGTCGTAGAAACCCTGCTGCATCTGGAAATCGACCCCGGCGGCAGGCTCGTCGAGCAGGAGCAATTCCGGCTGCGGCTCGAGCGCGAGCGAGAGCAAGACGCGCTGCAACTCGCCACCGGAGAGCTTGTCCACGGCGCGATCGACCATCCGCTCTACCCCGACCTGCTTCAACAACTCGACGACGCGCGTGCGGAAGCGCTTGCCCAGGCCGAAGAACAGGGGTCGGCGGCGCAGGCACAGCCCGAACAGGTCGAGAACCGTCAGCGACACCGAGCCGTCGATGCGGAGCCGTTGCGGCACATAGCCGATGTGTTCGGGCGTCGGCTTGCTGTGATCGTGGCCGCAGTGGAAGCGGACGGACCCCTCGTAGGGCACCTCACGGATGAGGGCGCGCAGGAGCGTCGTCTTGCCCGCGCCGTTGAGGCCGAGCAGGGCCGTGACCTTGCCGCGCTCGATGTCGGTATTCACGCCGGACAGGATCGGGGTTCCGCCCAGCGTGACCGTCAAGCCACGGATGCTCACCAGCGGTTGGCTCATGGATGGGCCTTCTTCGCCGGCAGCGCCTCGCGCAGGGATTGGAGGTTCTGCCGCATCCGCGCGATGTACCAGTCGCCGCCCTCTCGGGCGAGGTCCGCCACTTCCGCCGTCTCCATCGGGTCGATCGTCACCAGCGGCATCGTGATATTCTGGCTCGCCAGTTCGCTCTGGACGATCGTCGCGGACGAATTCCCCGAGTATTGCGGCTCGACGGTGATCGCGCCGACGGGCTTCTTCGGATCCTTGCAGACCTTGACCAGTTCGCGCAGGTGCCCCTGTGCCGGATTGTCGCCGGCATCCTGTTCGATCACGTCGGCGATCTCCAGGCCGAACGACTCGGCCAGGTAGCCCAGCGCCTCGTGGAAGCTGACGATTCTCCGATTCGAGCGATCTTCGAGGAGTTTCTTGCCCTCCTCGTGGAGGTCGCGCAACTTCACATTGTAGGCCGCAGCATTCGCCTTGTAGGTATCCTCACCGGCCCGATCGACCTTCGTCAACTCATCGCGGATCCGCTCGACGATGAGAATGGCCTGGGGGATGCCGAGCCAGACGTGCGGATCCCACTCGCCGTGGTCGTGCGTGTGCCCATCGGCCTGCCTACAACAGGCGTGCTTCATCTTCAGCAGGGACGATTCCGGCAGCTTGTCGCCCAGCTTGACGTAGGACAGGGACTTCTTCCGGGCACTCCGGTACATCCCGTCGGCGAACGACTCGTCGAGCGTCAGGCCGACGCCGAGGAACAGGTCCGCCTTGCCCAGGAGCCTGGAGTCGCCCGTGTGGGGGGAGTAGTGGTGGGGGCCGGTCGTGGTGCAAAGGCAGCGGACCGCCACGCGGTCGCCGCCGACGGCGCGGACGAAGCTCTCGAGGGGCGCGATGGTAACGACGACGCGCGCCTTGCCCTCGTCGCCCTCCCAGGGGTCCGTCGCCACGCCGCAGCCCGCCGCCGAGAACAGGGCCGAGCCGAGGATTCCGGCGAAGATCCATCGAGTCATGAGTCACCTCCGAGGGTGGGATAACTTTGTAATACCCAGCAAGGACATTGTACGATGCTTTCTTCGAGGCGACAAGGCGAGGACGGCGGGATGGGATGTAAAGTTCTCGTTCGGCTCATCTCCCGAGGGAGCCATGATCCCTCCGTCGCACAAAGTACGACCCCAAACAGAATAGTCGGATTCGGGCTTTCCTTGTCGAAGGTAGCGCCTATAGGCTAACGAAAGAAGTCTGTCCCTCTCCTCGCACCAAAAATGCTCACCTGGGTTCGACAAACCTTCCGAACGCACCAAATAACTCGGATCGCCGCACGCCATCTGAAAAAGCGTCGCGTTCTTCTCGCGATAGAAACCCTGGAAGCTCGCGTTATGCCGGCACTGATTGCGCCGGTCGTTATGCCGAATTCGCAGGTGGGGTTCATGAGTTCGCCGCAAATCGTCTCGGCGACCACGCCAACGATACTCTCGAACTTGACGACTCTGGCAACGACCTCAACAGCGGGCATCCCCAACACCGGCTCGGTTAGAAGTCGTTTCAAAACCGTCAACGGGTGAACAGGCGTTGCCTATAATATCGGATGGAGGAACTCAGGAGAAATAACCGATGCCGAAGGACTCGACCCCTGATCTGACCGAAGAATTGTGGGGCGCGATCGAGCCGCACCTGCCGGCACGCCCCACGCACGACCCCAAGGGCGGGCGGCCGCGAGCCAACGACAAGGCCGCCCTGCGCGGCATCCTGTACCTGCTGCGCGAGGGCAGCCGCTGGCAGTCGATCCCCGGCACCGCCCTCGGCCGCCCCTCCGGCTCGACCTGCTGGAGACGCTTCCGCGACTGGACCGCCGCCGGCGTCTGGGCCGACGCCCACCTCCAGCCGCTCGACCTGCTGGGCGGGGAGGGCGTCCTCGACCTCCGGCGGATCATCGTCGATAGCGCCTCGACCAGGGCGCAAAGGGGCGGGACGCACGCCGGCCGCAACCCCACCGACCGGGGCAAGGAGGGCTGTAAGCGCCACGTAATGACCGACGCGAACGGCATCCCCCTGGTGGTGCAGACCGGGCCGGCCAACCAGCGCGACGATACGAAACTGGAGGAACTGCTGGAGGCGTTCCCAGTGCTGGCCGACGGCGACGAGGCCAAGACGGTCCACGTCCAGCCCGCGGAACTGATGGGCGACCGGGGCTACGGCTTCCCCCACCTGATAGCCATCGTGCTGATGCACGGCATCGTGTCGCGGCTGTCCCCCCGCGGCAAGGGCCAGCCGCACGGCAGCGGCCTGGGAGAGCAGCGCTACGTGGTCGAGCGGACGATGAGTTGGTGGACCCACTTCCGCCGAATCGACTTCTGCTACGAGCGCGAGGGGGAACACTTCCAGGGCCTCCACGGACTGGCCGCCTGCGTCATCTGCGCCAACAAACTCCGCGCCGCCAGGGACGGCGAATCGACTTTCGCCCAGGCCGCTTGACGGTTTTGAAACGACTTCTTACTGGAATTATCTCGAAATGCCTGGCTTGGAAAAGCCTGACCGCGACTTCCTGCGGGACGGGTGCCTCGTCATGATCCTGGCGATGGCCTGGGATCAGATCGACGGCTCCGGCGCATACATCCAATCACACATCCCGGCGTGTCGGGAAGCGCTCGCCCGCCTTACATGCGAAGGCGAGGACGCCGAAAAGCTGGTTCGCACCGTGCGGATGGCGTTGGATGTGGCCGATCAGGGCGGTCCTGAGACGCCGGAACTACAAGAGATGTCGCGATGGGTGCATAAGCGGTTCGTCCGGGGCTACTTCCGACACGTTGCTGACGAATTCGAGCGCAACCCCTACTTCCGGGATTGAGGTAGACGAGGTGATGACCTAAAGAAACAGGGAGGCGACATCACCCACTCAACCCCGTCGCCCGCCGCACCAGCTCCATCGTCTTCCGCGCCTCCGCCCGCGCACGCTTCGCCCCGTCGGCCAGCATCTGCTCGACGTAGTCCGGCCGCGCGGCCAGCTCCTTCCGCTTCTCGCGGAACGGGCCGAAGGTGGCGTTGATCTTCTCCAGCAGCATCTTCTTCGAGTCGCCGTAGCCGAACGGCCTGCCCTGGCGCGCCTCGGCGTCTTCCATCGGATTCGCGTAGAGGGAAGCGAGTTTCGCCTTCTCCGCGTCGTCCGCGAAGAGGGCGTACAGGGCGGCGACGTTGCACGTCGTCGCGTCCTTGGGGGACTCGACCGGCGTCGAGTCGGTGACGATGGCCATGACGGTCTTCTTCAGGGCGTTGCCCTCGGCGAAGATGTCGATGGTGTTGCCGTAGGACTTGCTCATCTTTTTGCCGTCGGTGCCCAGCACGGAGGGGACCGCGTCGAGGCGCTCGGCGGGCATCGGGAAGACCTCGACGCCGAAGGCGTTGTTGAAGTAACCGGCCATGTCGCGGGTCATCTCCAGGTGTTGCACCTGGTCCTTGCCGACGGGTACGACGTTCGACCGATAGATGAGGATGTCGGCGGCCATCAAGACGGGATAGGTGAACAGGCCCACGCTGGCGGCGATGCCGCGATCGGTCTTGTCCTTGAACGAGTGCGCCCGCTCGAGGAGGCCCATGCCGGTGACGGTGGAGAGGATCCAGGCGAGTTCGGTCACTTCGGGCACGTCGGACTGGCGGAAGAACGCCGCCTTCGCCGGGTCGAGGCCGAGGGCGAGGTAGTCGAGCGCCACGTCGCGGACGTTGTCGCGCAGGATGGCCGATGCCTTGCGCGGCTTCATCTTCCCCGAAGAGTCATGGGCGTCCTTTATCTCCTTCTCCTCCGCGTCCTTCAGCGTCGTCAGGGCATGAAAGTCGGCGATGAAGTAGAAGCACTCGCCCTCGTCTTGGAGGGCGATGTGCTGGCGGATGGCCCCGAAATAGTTGCCGAGGTGCAACTTGCCCGAAGGTTGGACGCCGCTGAGGATTCGCTTTGCCATCGATCGTCTCGTTCGTCGGAAATCGTCGGGGTGGTCCCTGCTCGGACACGCAAGGGCCACAGGAGGTTCTAGCCGGGATGTGCCACGACGCACAGGCCGTTCGATCGTTACATCCCTCCCAGAACGATGAAGTTCTCCAGATTAAGGAGTTCACAGGTTGTAGGAGGAGGTGATTCGGAGATAGGATGAACACTTAATGTTTAGCCGCGATGCAAACGGGAGAGGTGAAGCCGGTGAAAGGCTGACCCCACCCCCCAGCCCCCTCCCCTAAAAGGGAGGGGGAGCAAGACAAGCCCCCGGTATTGCTCCCCCTCCCTTTTAGGGGAGGGGGTTGGGGGGGTGGGGTCGGCATGACACCGACTTCACCTTTCCCTCCCGACGAGGTCACGCATGAACCCGATCGAGTTCGCCCTGCGCCGGCCCGTCACCGTCATGGTGCTGATGGTCTCGCTGCTGGGTGCTGGCTGGCTGGCGTTCGACCGCATGAAGGTGGACATCTTCCCGAGCCTCAATCTGCCCGTCATCTACGTCAGCCAGCCGTATGGCGGCATGGACCCGCAGCAGATGGAGGGGCTGATCGCGAACTATTACGAGTACCACTTCCTCTACATCAACGGCATCCACCACGTCGAGAGCAAGAACGTCCAGGGCGTCTCGCTCATGAAGCTCTTCTTCCATCCGGGCACGGACATGGCCCAGGCGATGGCGGAGACGGTCGGCCACGTCAACCGCTCGCGTGCCTTCATGCCGCCCGGCACCGTCTCCCCGTTCATCATGCGGTTCGACACCGGCAGCGTGCCCGTCGGCTACCTCACGCTCTCGAGCGACACCCTGAGCGTCGGCCAGATCCAGGACCAGGCGCTGTTCAAGGTCCGACCGATGTTCGCCCACATTCCCGGCGTGTCGGCCCCGCCGCCGTTCGGCGGCTCGCAACGGACGATCGTCGTCCGGGCCGACCCGAATCGCCTGCGGGGCTACAACCTCTCGCCGGACGATGTCGTCCGCGCCCTGACGACCGGCAACGCCATCAGCCCCTCGGGCAATATTCGCACGCCGACCACCATGCCGCTCGTCCCCAGCAACGGGATGGTCGTGAAGCCCGCCGAGTTGGGCAACATCGCCATCAAGCCCGGCGTGTTCCTCCGCGACGTGGCCCCGGTCATCGAGGACTCGAGCGACATCGCGACCGGCTACGCCCTCATCAACGGGCGCCGCGCGGTCTACATGCTCGTCACCAAGAGGGCGGACGCCTCGACCCTCGACGTGGTCCGGGGCATCCGGGCCGGCCTGCCGAGGATGCAGGGCGTCTTGCCGCCCGAGATCAAGGTCGGCTTCGAGTTCGACCAGTCGCCGTATGTGACCAACTCCATCAGGGGCGTCGCGTTCGAGGGGTTCCTCGCCGCCGGGCTGGTCGGCCTCATGGTGCTGTTGTTCCTGCGCGACTGGCGGAGCGTCCTCATCATCGTCCTCAACATCCCGCTGGCGATCGTGGGCGCTCTCGTCGCGCTCGCGCTGACCGGGCAGACGATCAACCTCATGACGCTGGGCGGCCTAGCCCTCGCGGTCGGCATCCTCGTGGACGAGGCCACGGTCGAACTCGAGAACATCCACACCCAGTTGACCCGCACCGACTCGGTCGCCGTCGCCGTCCGGCGCGGCAACTCCGAAACGGCGGTGCCTCGACTCCTGGCGATGCTCTGCATCCTAGCCGTGTTCATCCCGTCGTTCTTCATGCAAGGCTCGGCCCGCGCGCTGTTCGTGCCGCTGTCGCTGGCCGTCGGCTTCAGCATGGTCGCGAGCTACCTCCTCAGCAGCACGTTCGTGCCGGTGATGTGCGTCGGGCTGATGCGGAACACCGGGGGGAAGCACGCCCCGACCCCGCCTCCGACTCGCCTCGCGCTGCGATTCAGCGCACTGCTCGGGCTGACGACGCGGTCGCGATGGCTCGTCGTGCCGATCTACCTCGTCGTGGCGGTCATGGCCTTGACACTCGTCGGCCTACAATTGGGTGCGGAGATGTTCCCGGAACTGGGTGTATGGCAGAGGATGAAAGCCTTGCCGTCCTTGCCGAGGCTGATCGGCACGGAGATATTCCCGCAGGTGGACGCCGGGCAGTTCCAGTTCCGGCTGCGTGCGCCCGACGGCACGCGCATCGAGCAGACCGAGGATTTGACGCGCGAGGCGCTGGCGTTCATCGGCAGGGAGGTGGGCGAGGAGAACGTCCTCATCACGCTGGGTTACGTCGGCGTCGTGCCGCCGAGCTACCCGATCAACAGCGTCTACCTGTGGACGAGCGGCCCCGAGGAGGCCGTCATGCGCGTGTCGCTGAAGCCCGGCAAGGTTCGCCTCGACGACCTCAAGAGGCGGCTGCGCGACGAGCTGCCTGGACACCTGCGCGAGTGGATCACCAAGCGCTGGATCGACCTGGGCGAACCGCCGGACCGCGTCGCGCGTCGGGTGAAGGATCTCCGCCTGTCGTTCGAGCCGGCCGACATCATCAACGAGGTCATGAGCTTCGGCTCGCCGACGCCGGTCGAGGTCGTCATCAGCGGCCACAAACAGGCCGACAATCGCGCCTACGCTAGGAGGCTCCGTACCGAGTTGGAGAACGTCCCGTCGCTGCGAGACCTGCAATACGGCCAGACGCTCGACTACCCGACGGTGGAAGTCACCATCGACCGCGAGAAGGCCTCCGCGAGCGGCGTGACGGCCGAGGAGGTGTCGAAATCGCTCCTCGCCGCGACCTCGTCGAGCCGGTTCGTCGTGCCGAACTACTGGCGCGACCCCGGCTCGGGCATCGGCTACCAGGTCCAGGTCGAAATCCCGCAGGCGCTCATGCGATCGTCCGCCGACCTCGAAGCGCTGTCCGTCAAATCGGGGGGCGCTGGCTCGCCGCTGCTCCTGCGCGACGTGGCGAGGGTGAAGGAGGGCACGATGGCCGGCCAGGTCGATCGCTACGACATGCGGCGCGTCGTGAGCATGACCGCGAACATCGACGGCGAGGATCTGGGCCGGGTCGCCGACCGCATCGCCTCCGCCGTGCGTGCCGCCGGCGACTTGCCGACCGGCGTGCAGGTCGATGTGCGCGGGCAGGTGACGCCGATGCGCGAGATGTTCCGCGATCTGGCCTACGGCCTCGGGGTCGCCGTCGTCGTCATCTTCTTACTGCTGGCGGCGTACTTCCAATCGGTGCGACTGTCGCTGACCGCCGTCGCCGCCGTCCCCGCCGTCCTCTGCGGCGTCGTCCTCGCCCTGCTGCTGACCCGGACGACGCTTAACATCCAGTCGTTCATGGGCGCGATCATGGCCGTCGGCGTGGCCGTCGCCAACGCCATCCTGCTCGTCACCTTCGCCGAGAAGCATCGACTTATGGGCCGGTCGTCCGCCGAGGCGGCCATCCTCGGGGCGAAGGGGCGGGTGCGGGCGATCCTCATGACCAGCCTCGCGATGGTGTTCGGCATGATGCCGATGGCACTGGGCCTCGGCGAGGGGGGGGACCAGACCGCACCGCTGGGCCGGGCCGTCATCGGCGGCCTGATCGCCTCGACGGTCGCGACGCTGGGCCTCTTACCCGCCGTGTTCGCGCTGGTGATGTCCGGCGCATCGACCCGGTCGGCGTCGTTGTCGCCGACCGATCCGGCGAGCCGCAACTACCACCCGGAATCCGACGAGGTGTCTCATGCGTAATATCGTTAGGGTTCCGCTTGGCGACGCGAAGACCCCACCCCCCCAACCCCCCTCCCCTAAAGGGGGAGGGGGGAGCAAGCCCGGCAAGTGTGAGACTTCACGCCATCAGACATGCTTCCGGCTCCCCCTCCCCTTTAGGGGAGGGGGTTGGGGGGTGAGGTCTTCGGCCCTCGGCTTCCTCCTCCTGATGCTCCTCGGCTGTAGCCCCGCCGTTCCGTCCGTCTCGACGAAGGAAAAGACCGACCCCGGCGAGGTATCCATCGTCCACCCTCTGCGCAAGTCGCTCATCCGCAGGATCGAGCAGCCCGGCGCGATCCTGCCGCTCGAGGAGGCCCATCTGCACGCCCGCGTGCCGGGCAACGTCGGCAAGCTATTCGTGGACATCGGCCAGCCGGTGAAACATCTGGCGATCCTCGCCGAGATTTCGGTCCCCGAGTTGGACGAGGAGTCGAGCCTGAAGGTCGCCATGATCCGCCAGGCGGAGGCCGACGTGGGGCAGTCGCGCAAGGCGCTGGCCGCCGCCGAGGCGGGCATTACGACGACCGACGCGCAGGTAGCGGAGGCGACGGCGCTCTTCGACCGCTGGGAGTCGGAGTCGAAGCGCATCGCCCGGCTCGTGGTGGGTCAGGTCGTCGATGCGCAAACGGGCGACGAGACGCGGAACCAGTTTCGCGCCGCCGGGGCGCGCGTCGCCTCGACCAAAGCGATGGTCATCAAGGCCAAGGCCGACCGGGACAAGGCGATTTCCGACGTGGCCTCGATGTCGGCCCGCGTGGACGTGGCCAAGGCCGACTCGCGCCGCCTCGAGGCGATGCGCGGATACGCCAAGATCCGCGCGCCGTTCGACGGCATCGTGACGGGGCGGAAGGTGAACACCGGCGACCTCGTCCAGCCGGGTAGCGGCAAGGCCGACTGGCTGTTCACCGTCGCCCGGCTCGACCCGGTCCGCGTCGTCGTCTCGGTCCCCGAGGCAGACGCCGGGCTGGTCGAGGACAAGGCGAAGGCGAAGGTGAGCGTCCCCGCGCTCGGCGCGACCCTCGACGGCACCATCGCCCGCTCGTCCTGGTCGCTGGATGTATCTTCGCGCACGCTCCGCGCCGAGATCGAGTTGCCCAACGCCGACGGGCGACTCCGACCGGGGATGTACGTCTACGCCCACATCGAGGCCGTCCTCCCCGAGGCGTGGACCCTTCCGATGACAGCGATCCTCGAGCAGGGCGACAGCGCCTTCTGCTTCGTCATCGAAGACGGCAAGGCGATGCGAACACCTGTGCGGATCGGTCGGCGGGACGCTCGCTTCGTCGAGGTGTTGGGGCACCGAAAGGCCGGCTCGGCGGGAACGTGGGAGGTGTGGACCGGCAAAGAATCGGTCGCTGCTTCTGCGTCGGGGCTGGTCGATGGACAGACGGTTCGTGTGGGCAAGTGAGTTCAGCGCTTCTCGTTCCACGCGACCGCCCCATACCGTGAGCCGATGCGCTCCTTGATCGCCTCGCGCTCACGCTCGTCGAAGCCTCGCTCCTCCAGCGCCCAACCTGTCTCTCGGCGAACCTCCGCGATGATCGCGTTGCGGAGGTCTTCGGCGGAAACATCGCGACCCGCCAGCTCGGCGATGCCGGGTAGCGCGGGCGTGTGGATGCTCTGCCGCAGAAGGATGCTCCCATGCTGGAGCAGCGTGCCGCGTTGCTTGCGCTGGGCGCTGCCGGTGATCTTGTGGCCGCCGACGATCAGGTCGCCGGGCGTGTGGTGCTGGAAACAAAGGACATCGCCGAGGCGTTGCGCGTGTTCGGCGAGGTGGGCGACGACTCCGAGACGGCCCAGCGCGTCGCGGATCAACCGATGGAATCTGCACATCCAGGCGACCGAGCGCGGCTGATATTCGCTGCCGGCGGGCAAGGCGAGGGAGTACGTCAGTTCATGATGATGGAGAATGGCATCGCCCCCCGTCGCCCGGCGCAGCCAGGGGAGATCCAGGAAGGCTCGCGCGGCGAGATGGGGTTGGAAGTAGCCGAGCGAGAGGGTCGGCACTGCCCACTGATAGAAGCGCAGCGCGGCGACTCCCGCATCGAGGAGGACATCGTCCGCAGCCATGTTCCAGGTGCCGACGGCGGCGGGGTCGATCAGGAGGCGGCAGGGGGTTGTCACGGGAGGGACTCAGAGAACACTCTCATGGACGCGGTTCGACACCCAAAGCCTTCAATTGTGCCAGGAGACGCGCTTCCCGCTCATTGGCCTGGCGAATCTTCTCCTCGGCCAGGCGGGTCTCCTCCTGGGACTGGAGGAGCTTCCCCTCTGTTATACGAAGCTTCTCCGCCACCTTGTCGAGGTTTCGCTGGAGGTCCGGCGAGAGCTGCAACATCTCGCCACGATACCAGAAGCGCGCCCAGCCATCGTGGATCGCGACTCCCAGGTCGAGTTCGGGGATCGCCAGACGGTCCCCGCCGTTCGGCTTCACCGAGACGTACTTCCGCGCGCCCCGGCGGAATAGCGTGAGATCCTGCGTCTCGGGGTAGAAGATCAGGTAGTACGGCACCTTCAACTCGCGCTCGTACTTGCGGAAACTATCCTCATAGTCCTTCCGCTCGCTGGATTTGGAGACGTATTCCAACACGAGGAATGGCCGAGCGGGCTGGATTTCGACATCGTAGCTTCCGTCGGCGCTGATCGGGCCGTCGTGCAGGACGATCATGTTGTCGGGGACGACCTGCTTCGTCTCGGCCATCCGGCCAAAGGGATACTGGACGAGCAACTCGTTGAAGTAATGCACCTCCGGGCGGTACACCTTCAGCACGGCGAAGCTCTGGACGCTGATCTCACGCTGGGTCGCCTGGGGCGTCGCCTCCATGAAATGCTCCGGCGGCAAACTTTCGAGATACTCCCGAGCGCTTCGATGGTAGCGGAGTTCCAGCAGATGGCGGGGCAAGGTCGAGGACATGCGAACCCCTCCTGGGTCGGATCGTGGGACGGGGTCGATCTTACCCAGGATCACGATTGCGCGACAAGAGCAGGCACGTCGCTCAATGCCGCAAACGGACGGCGGTCCCGTAGGCCAAGACCTCGGTGATGCCGGGAGCGAACTCCGTGGCGTCGTAGCGCATGGCGATGATGGCGTCGGCACCCTTGTCCTGGGCGTGTTCGACCATGCGGGCGAACGCCTCCGAGCGGGCCTGTTCGCAGACCTCTTCGTAGGCGCGGATGTTGCCGCCGAAGATGCTGCTGAACGAGCCTCGGATGCCCTGAGCGATAGTCTGGGCGCGGACGACGATGCCGCGAACCACGCCCAGATATTCCTCGATGGCGTACCCCTCGAGGTTATTCGCCGTAGTGACGGAGACGTTCTTCGACATGATTTCGCTCGGGAGATTGGGGCATCAGACCTTCGGCGCGGCGGGCTTGGTGGCCTTCTTCGCGAGCAGCTTGCGGGCCAGCTGCGACTTCTTGCGCGCGGCGAGGTTCTTGTGGATGATCCCCCGCGCGGCGGCCTTGTCGAGCTTCGTCGCGGCGAGGTTGTACTCGACCTGGAGCGCCTCGACCGAGCCATCGACGGCTGCATCGAATCGCTTGATGTGCGTCTTGATGACGCGGATCACGGTCCGGTTGTGGATCCGGCGGACTTCGGTCTTGCGAAGGCTCTTCTTGGCACTCTTGGTATGCGGCATCTATCCTAGTCTCCAGAGACGCTCTCGGCACCATCCGTAAAACGCCATTATAACCATCCCCGCGATGCTGACAAGGGGCGGATGCCGCGTTTCTGGAGACGACAGGGACAGAGGTGTAGGTTTGGTCATGCCCCCCTTGCCTCCCGCGCCTCGATTCCGTCTCCTGACTCTTACCGTTCCTCCCCGACCGCCCTGGACCGATCCTTCGTGCAACTCTCCACCCTCGACGCCCTGCGATCGCCCACCGGCCAGGCCGCCCTCCTCGAGGCCGCGACCCTGGCCCCGGACGAGGCCGCGTATCTGCGGGCGCACAATCGTCTCACCAAGCGCTACCCCGCCGACCTGGCGCGCGCCGCCATCGAGACGGTCCTCTTGCGTCGCAAGGCGGCTCGCAAGTTCATCCACCCCGAGGGCATGTTCTTCACCCGCGAGACCCTCGAGCAGGCCACCGCCGAGCCGATCGCGAGGCACCGCGCGGCCCGGTTCGCCGGTCTCGGCGTCGTCGCCGACCTGTGTTGCGGCATCGGGGGCGATGCGCTCGCGCTGGCCTCCCATGCCCACGTCGTCGCCGTGGATCGTGACCCGCTGCACCTGCGGATGTGCGGCCTGAACCTCGAGGCGCTCGGCCTCGCCGACCGCGCGACGCTCCTCGAGGGCGATGTCCTGACGATGCCCTTGCCGCCGATCGACGGGGCGTTCATCGACCCGGATCGTCGCACGGAGGGACGGCGCGTCCTCGGCGTCGAGCGCTACGCGCCGCCGCTCTCAGCGGTCCTCGCACGACTGCCCGCCGGGCTGCCGGTCGGCGTCAAACTCGCGCCGGGCCTCGACCGGGCCGAGCTGACGCCGCACCCCGGCGAGGTCGAGTTCATCTCGTTCGAGGGTGAGTTGCGCGAGGCGGTCCTCTGGTCAGGCCCGCTCGCCGGGCCGCGCCACCGAGCGACGCTGTTGCCCTCCGGCGAGACGCTGTTTGCACCGGCCCCGGTCCCGATGCCCCTCGCCGACGAGCCGGGCGATTACCTCTACGAGCCGGACCCCGCCGTCATCCGCGCCGACCTCGTCGGCCTGCTCGCCGAGCGACTCGACGCCTGGCCGATCGACGACGGCTTCGCCCTCCTGAGCGCAAGCGAGCTGCGTGCCACCCCCTTCGCGCGCGTCCACCTCGTCGAGGCGACGTTGCCTCCCCGCCCCAAGGCAGTGCGCGAATACCTCCGCGAACACGACATCGGCAGAGTGCAAGTCCGCCGACACGGCATCGAGATCGATGTCGCCGCCTTCGAGCGTCAGGTTCGCACCGAGGGGGCGGGATTCCGCACCGTGATGCTCACGCGCGTCCTGGGGCGGATGGTCGCTCTCGTGCTGGCTGCTACCATAAATTAGTGTTCAGTGTTCAGTGTTCACACGCCCGTCTTGACTGAACACTGAACACTGAACACTGAAGCGGAACACCGAACAAAGGAAGATCATGCACAAACTCGTCCTCCTGCGACACGGCCAGAGTAGTTGGAACCACGAGAACCGCTTCACCGGCTGGACCGACGTGGACCTCACCGAGGTCGGCAAGGGCGAGGCCCGCGCCGCCGGGAAGCTGTTCCGGCAAGAGGGTTACGAGTTCGATCGCGTCTACACGTCCGTCCTGCGACGTGCGATCCGCACGGCGTGGCTGGCGCTCGACGAGATGGACCGGATGTGGCTGCCGCTGACGCCGGACTGGCGACTCAACGAGCGCCACTACGGCTCGCTCCAGGGGCTAGACAAGTCGGAGACCGCCGCCCAATTCGGCGAGGAGCAGGTCCGCATCTGGCGTCGGAGCTACAACGTGCCGCCACCGCCGCTCGAGAAGAGCGACTCGCGCTACCCCGGCCACGACCCGCGCTACAAGGGACTCAGCGCCGCCCAGCTGCCCGTGACGGAGAGCCTGGAGCAGACCGTCGCGCGCGTGCTGTCGCTGTGGAACGAGACGCTCGCCCCGGCCATCCGCTCCGGGCAGCGCCTCCTACTCGCGGCCCACGGCAATTCGCTGCGCGCCCTGGTCAAGTACCTCGACGACGTGAGCGAGAAGGACATCCTCGAGCTGAACATCCCCACGGGCATCCCGCTCGTCTACGAACTCGACGAGCGCCTGAAGCCGACCCGCCACTACTACCTCGGCGACCCCGAGGCGATCGCGAAGGCCGCCCAGGCGGTCGCCGCCCAGGGCAAGGCGAAGTGATGCTGTCGTCGGATGAGGCGCTGCCTCCAGCCCGTCGGTTGCAACCGACGGGCTTCGCTCCCCCTCCCGAGTCCGTCTTGACACTCCCGGAGCCTTCGGCTATCAGCACCTGCCTCCACAGGGATTATTTCGGTTACCCGGACCAGGGACAGAGCCATGCGAGCGATGGATCGCTTTGCTTCACAGTTGCGCCAGCTGCGCGAGGGTCGCACCCCTCGCCACGGGGACTCCCCGTCAACTGGTCGGGTCGTCACGTTCGCCCTCCTGGCGGGGGCCATGTTCGTGATGACGGGGTTCGGCCAGGAGCCGGGCAACTCTCTCCCGCCGCCTCCGGGCGTCGGGGTGATGCCGCCGCCTCCTGTTCGCCTGGTGCCCCCCGTGGAATTGGATCGCCCGGTGCTGCCGCCGCCGACCGCCGCCCCGGCCCCGGTGAGCGCCGCCCCGGCTACCGGCAGGCCGGTCGTCAGCGACATCCTCATCCGCGACAACCGGCACGTCAGCAGCGAGACGATCAAGAACCAGTTGAAGACGCGGGTCGGCAAGGAGTACGTCGAGGACATCCTCCAGGAGGATGTCCGCGCCCTCTACGCCACCCGGCAGTTCGAAAACGTGCTTGCCGACAAGTTCGAGGACGGCCCCGGCCGGATCAAGGTCGTCATCATCGTCCGAGACTACCCCTCCGTGATCCAGAAGGTCACCTACATCGGGGGCGGCAAGTTGAGCGACGATGACCTGACCGAGATCACGGGCGTCCGCAAGGGGATGCCGTGCAACCCGATCGCGAACCGGGTCGCTTGCCAGAACATCGTCCGCCGCTTCCACGAAGAGGGCCGCTTCCTGTCGTCGTGCGACCTCCTCAAGGGCGGCTCGAGGGGCGACACCGAAGTCATCTTCAGCATTACCGCAGGGCCGACGATCCGCATCGCCGCCATCGAGTTCACCGGCAACCAGTTCGCCACGGGCGGACAGCTCCAGACGCACATGCAGTCGTCGAGGAAGTTCCTGGGCCGCCTGAACCTCGGCGGCACCTACAACGGGGCCATGCTCGACCACGACCAGAACGAGTTGATCCGCTACTACCGCGGTTTCGGCTACCACGATGTCCGCATCGGTCGGGAGCTGCGCTACCTGCCCGACGGGCATGACCTGGTCGTCGTGTTCCACGTCCGCGAGGGCGTCCGGTATCGCGTCGGCGACACGCCACACGTCCACGGTTCGCGGAGCCTCACGCCCGAGTCGCTCGAGGCCCCCAATAAGATGAGGGGAAACGAACTCTACGACCAGTTCAAGATCGACCAGGACCTCGCCCGTATCAAGGACCATCTCGGAACACAGGGGCGAGAGGCCCAGGTCCGCGCCGTGTCGGTCTATTCGCAGGACAAGCCCGGCGTCGTGCAGGTCCGCTACGAGGTCGAAGAGCGCCCTCCGGCCCGCGTCGGCCAGATCTACACCGTCGGCAACGACCGCACCCGCGACAACGTCATCCTCCGCCAGGTGCTCCTGTTCCCCGGCCAGGTGTTCAACTACCCTGCCATCCGCGAGAGCGAGAACCGGCTGGCCCGGCTCAGTATCTTCGAGTCCAGCCCCGACGGCGCGGTCAAGCCGACCATCTCCGTCATCGACAATCCCAACGACCCGGACGCCTTCTACAAGGACATCCTCGTCAGCGTGCAAGAGGCCAGCACCGGCAGCCTGATGTTCGGCCTGGGCGTGAACTCCGACAGCGGTCTCACCGGCTCGATCGTGCTGAACGAGCGCAACTTCGACCTGTTCCGCCTGCCGAGGAGCTTCGACGACCTGCTCAACGGCACCGCCTTCCGCGGGGCCGGCCAGGAGCTCCGCATCGAGGCCGTGCCGGGCACCCAGCTCCAGCGCTACACCGTCAGCCTCCGCGAGCCGTTCCTCTTCGACAGCCCGTACAGCCTGACGGTGTCCGGCTTCTACTACCAGCGAACGTTCAACGAGTACAACGAGGACCGCTTGGGCGGCCGCGTCTCGATCGGTCGCAAGATCAACGACCTGTGGAGCATCGTCGCGACCGAGCGTGTCGAGAACGTCAACGTCAGCAACGTGGCCCCTTACGCCCCGGCGGACTACCGCAACGTCGTCGGCGACAACCTACTCATCGGCTCCCGCATCGGGGCGGTCCGCGACACCCGCAACTCCGTCCTGCGCCCGACGGAAGGCTCGCTATTCGACATCGGGGGCGAATACGTCACCGGCGACTACAACTTCCCGCTCGTCACGGCGGAGTTGACGAAGTATTGGACCGTCTTCCAGCGGGCGGACAACACCGGCAAGCACGTCCTCTCGGTACACAGCCAGGTCGGCTGGGCCGGCACGACCACGCCGGTCTTCGAGCGCTACTTCGCCGGCGGCTTCCGCTCGATCCGGGGCTTCCAGTTTCGCGGGGTCAGCCCGGATGTCAACGGCTTCAAGGTCGGCGGCGACTTCATGGTGCTGAACAGCCTCGAGTACCAGGTGCCCGTCACCGCCAAGGGCGACATCGCCGTCGTCGGCTTCGTAGACTCCGGCTCGGTGTCTCCGCGAGTGGACGACATCTCCACCTACCGCGTCTCTGCGGGCTTCGGTGTACGATTCGTCGTCCCCATGCTCGGGCCGATGCCGATCGCCCTGGACTTCGGCTTCCCGATCGTCAGGGCGAATGGCGACCAGACGCAGGTGTTCAACTTCTTCATGGGTTGGACGCGATAGAACGGATATCGGTGAGCTGGACCAACAGGTTCCGGGATAAGGGGTTGCGTCACGCAACCCCTTTTTCGTTGGGTGATGGCTCGAGGGGGATAGCAGAAGTAGGTCCGGCGAGCCGAGCCTGACGCAGCCCCGCTCGGCAGTAGGTCCGGCGAGCCGAGCCGGACCCGCCCCGCTCGGCTCGCGGGGCCTACCCTCGCGTTG
>JANXSH010000702.1 GCA_025356615.1 Planctomycetia bacterium
CCCAAGCCCACCGGTTGCAACCGGTGGGCTTTGCCTACTTCCATAGTCACACCCGAAGCTGGGTCGTTAAACTGTTCTCGAGGGAGAATCCGCAGTATGATGAACAGATTCATCACCAAGGGAGAAAAGCCATGACCCCCAGCGCGATCGAGATCCAGGGCACCTTGCGAGAGGATGGTACGCTCGTGCTGGACCGTGTGCCCAATTTGGCACCGGGACGGGTAAACGTGACTGTGCAGGCAATCGCCGATTACAAGCAAACGAGCATCTGGCAGTTCTTCGACCGGCTCGAGGTAGAACGTGAAGCGATGGGGATAGCTCCACGCAGCCAGGAAGAAATCGACGCCTACCTTGCCACCATGCGGGACGAGGATGAGCGATCCCAGATGATCGAACAGATCCAGGAGGAATGCCGGCGACAACGGGAACAGAATAAGCCAACGGAGGCGAAATGACCCTCTTTCTGGACGCCAACATCGTCATCTACGCCCTGGAATCGCATGCAATCTGGGGATTGCTCGCCAAGACCCGGCTCGCTACCGCACAGGCCGCAGGCGGCTCGTTCATGGTCAGCGACTTGGTGCGGATGGCGTGCCTGGTCCTGCCGCTCCGGTTGGGCAACGCGGTGGTCGAGGCGCAGTATCGCGCCTTCTTCGCTCGCCCCGATGTGACCGTCGTCCGCATCACCGCAGCCGTCTGCGACCGGGCAGCCCGCATCCGTGCCGCACACAACTTCAAATCAATGGACGCCCTCCAACTCGCTGCAGCGGTCGAACACGGTGCGCATGTCTTCCTAACCGCTGACGCCCGCTTACATTCGTTCACTGGGATCACGGTCGAAGTCCTGAACTGAAGAGACGACCCCGCACTCTCGAATAGAATGTGGACGAGGAGGATTCCGTCATGCCGTTACGCGATCACTTCCGCCCGCCGCTCGACAATAAGCACTCGTGGGAAGGCTTCCACGCAGGGTGGCCGATGGTCATCGTCCAGCACCTGCGCAAGCGACTCCCGGCCGGCTACGTCGCCGAGCCGCACCTTCACGCAGGCTCCCAGGTGGAAATCGACATCGCGGCGTTCGAGACGGACGAGCCGTCGTCGGCTTACGGCCCGAGCGAGGGGAACGGCGGGGTGGCCGTGGCCGTGTGGGCACCGCCCCGGCCCAGTGTCGCCGTCGAAACGACGTTGCCGGATTACGACGAGTTCGAGGTCCGAGTCTACGACGCGAAACGCGGTCGGCATCTGGTCGCCGCGATCGAGATCGTCAGCCCGGCGAACAAGGACCGGCCCGAACACCGTAACGTCTTCGTCGCCAAGTGTGCGGCTCTGCTGCAAAAAGGCGTGGCGGTCAGCGTCGTCGATTTGGTAACGGTCCGCCACTTCAACCTGTACGCCGAGCTGTTGAGGTTCATCGGCCACGACGACCCGACGTTGGGTGCCGAACCGCACCACCTCTACGCTGCCTCGTGCCGTTGGACCAAGAAGGGAAAGCTAACGATACTGGAAGCCTGGTCGAACGTACTGGCGTTGGGGCAGCCGCTGCCGACGCTGCCGTTGTGGTTGACCGCAGATCTCGTCGTGCCACTCGACCTGGAAGCGAGCTACGAGCAAGCGTGCAATGACTTGTGGATTTCGTAATTCGAGACTCCCTTGGCGAGGTGCCTATGACCCCTTACCGAAGATTGCTCGCTGCCCTGGCCTTGATGAGCGTTGCGGCAGCTCCGCCGGCCGTCGTGCGTGACTCATACGGGGATCCGTTACCACCCGGTGCGGTCGCCCGACTGGGCAGCAGCCGACTCCGTCATCCGAACTACAACTTCACTTTCGTCGCCATCAGCCCGGATAGCTCGCTGGTGGCCAGCGTGGGCTTCATTCCCGACACTCGGATTCGGGTGTGGGATCGCAAAACGGGGCGACTCCTCCGCGAGTGGGATTCGGGAGAGCAGATGTCTACCGGGTTGCATTTCACCCCCGACGGCAAGGGGCTGATCTCGTGCCACTACAACCTCGTGCGTTGGGATCTCGCCACGGGCGAACGGCGTCCCTTCCTGCGCGGGGTGAGCGACGCGGAGAACGTCCACTTCAGCCCGGACGGCAAGACTGTCGTGGTCCGCTGCACGGACAACCGAGGCGAGGCCGAGCCTTGCCTCCGCGTCCACGACCTGGCTACGGGCAAGGAGCGGTTCAGCGTCACCAACCCCGACAAATCGACTGCCAATGCCGCTTGCTTCACCTCTGCTGGCGAGATCGCCTTCGGAAGCAAACGCGGGCTGCATGTCTGGGACATCACGACCAACAAAGAGTTGGCTACGATGAAACTCGCCTTCTCGCCTAAAGCCATCGCCGTGTCCAGCGACGGGAAGACCTTCGCCGCCCAGGGCTATGACCGCGAAGTCGTGATCGTCCACGGCAGAACGAAGCCTGTCGTGGTCAAGACTGCGGTAAAGGGGGATAACATGGCAACCCTGGCCTTCAGCCCGGACGATCGGGAGGTCTGGTTCGCTCCCCGGTTCGGCCCCCTCGTTGCCTTCGATCCCAAAACCGGAAAGCAAACCCGAGTCATCGTTCCCCACGACCGGCGGGTGTCGATCTGGTGCTTCTCCGACAAGCGCGACTACGCCGTCCGATTCGCCGCCCGTCAGTTCATCGCCGTGTACGACCTGAAAACCGGGGCACGGGCCCCCACTTTCGACGACCACCGTGACGGCTCCTTCCTCGATGTCGCGGTGTCTCCCGACGGCAAACTCGTGGGCACACAATCCGCCGACGCCCTGCGTGTCTGGACCTTCCCCGCCGGGAAGCTGTTGCGCACCATCCCCGGCGAGAACTTCATCCCCGGCGTGCGCTGGACGGCTCGCGGCGACTCGATCGCCGTCGGCACGAAGTCCGGCAAGCTCCATCACTACGACCCCCATACCGGCAAACGGCTAGCCGAGGCTACCGTCTTCCGAGGCACGCTGCTCGAGGCGTCGCTGTTAGCGGACGGCAAACGGGTCCAACTGCTGGTACTCACGAAGGACGGGGACCATCGGCCCTGCGTGACCACACTCGCCAAGCAGGGCAAGGACGCCGACTTGCAGCGATACCGGACGATCATCTCACCTGAAGGCAACCGTGCGTTCGCTGTGGCGGATACGAAAACGGACGAGATCGTCGGCAGGGTGTTCCAACTGGGGACCAACCAAACGATTTGGGAGCGTCCCGTCGGCTATTTCGAGAATGTGGCTTTCACTCCCGACGGGAGCCGCTTGATTGTGCTGAGGAACGGCAAGTGCCGTCTCCTGGATGCCGTGACAGGCACGATCCTGCGCGATCGTCCGGGGCCGGCCTTGCCCATCCGCGAGGGCGTGGAACTCTTCACGATCTCCCCGGATGGCCGATGCGTCGTGGTCGGAGGGCAAGGAATCCGAACGTTGGAGCGTCCTGGCATCTCGGCCATGTACCCCCACCCCGCCACACGCCTGTTCGTGGTCGAACTGGCAACGGGTCAGGTGCGCCGGGAACTGGCCCCCCAGGAAAGGGTCATTCGCGTGGCCTTCTCGCCGGATGGCCGCCACCTCGTCAGTTCGGCGACGGACGGCACGGCCCTCGTCTGGAATCTCTCCCAGGGCGGCAGTCCGCCGGTCGCGGACGCATGGAACGACCTTTCCGCCCCAGGAGCCAGAGGCTATGCAGCGTTGTGTGCCCTGATCGAGCAACCCCACCAGACTGTTCGGCTGCTCGAGAAGAAACTCGCCGTAAACCCGATCGACCCAAAGGTCGTGAAGAGACACCTCGCCGCGCTGGACCACGACTCGTTCGACGAGCGCCGGAAGGCTCGGGCCGCGCTGGCTGCCCTGCATGAGGACATCGAAGGGACGCTGCGAGGTGCCCTTCCAGGCGCGACGATCGAGGCCCGTTCCAGCATCACGAGGTTACTCGCGAGTATCGAAAGTGACCCGCAGGTTTGGCGAAGGATGCGAGCCGTGGAGGTACTCGAGCGTGTTGCCACCCCCGAGGCCGTTGCCTTACTCGAGAGGCTCGCCGGTGGATTTGCCGGCAGCGCCTCGAATCAGGAGGCTAGCAATGCGCTGCGGAGGCTCCGGAAGTGACCTCCCGACCGCTCACCGAGCAACGAAAGCCCCGAAAGCGATAGGATCCTCTTCGCGGACGAACGTCTTCTTAGGAAACGGTAGTCCGATGGGGAACTGACCCGCTCTGGTGTGGGCCTCGCTCCGCTCGACGTACCCAACAATTCATCGTGTCTTCCTCTCGGCGGAGAGAAATAGCACTGGTCCGGTACGAATTGGGCGGTACAATAGAGAAGAGGCGGCTCTGGGGCAACGAGGCGAGACATTCATGGCAGTTCTCAGTCGAAAGGTTGACTACGCTCTGCTCGTCCTGTCGTACCTGTGTCATCGCCCCGAGGGCGGTTGCGCCCGCGCCGTCGCCGAGAAGTTCGGCCTCAAGCGGGCCTTCGCGGCCAACGTCCTCAAGCTCCTGTGTCGCAAGGGGTTGGTGTCCAGCCGTCGCGGCTTGCGCGGGGGCTACGTCCTCGCCCGGCCTGCGGGCGACATCTGCCTGGACGAGTTGCTCGACCTGCTCGACGAGCCGTTCCACCTCGCCGATTGCGCCAGGGCCGACGGCGACGGGGGTTGCGGCATGGGCGGGGTCTGTCCCGTGCGCGGGGCCATCGCCGAAGTCGATCGGCGCATCCGCGACATGCTGGCCTCGGTGACGCTGGCGGACCTCGTCCGCGAACCAGCCGGGGTCGATGCACGCACCGCGTTCGAGTTGCCCCTCTGTGTCGCCGGTGGGGTGGATTGACATGCCCACACCTATCTACATGGACAACAACGCGACGACGCGGGTCGATCCGCGCGTCATCGACGCGATGCTCCCCTGGTTCGGCGAGGACTACGGCAACGCCGCCAGCCTACACCACGCCTTCGGCCGGAAGGCCGAGGAGGGCGTCGAGACCGCCCGCGCCGAGGTGGCGGAGTTGATCGGTGCGAAACCGCGAGAGATCGTCTTCACGTCCGGCGCGACCGAGAGCGACAACCTCGCCCTGCGCGGGGCCGCCCTCATGGCCCGATCGCGCGGCGACCACCTAATTACCGCCGCGACGGAGCATCACGCGGTCCTCGACACGGTGCGACGGCTGGAGCGCGACGGCTTCCGGGTCACGACGCTGGGCGTCGATCACGAGGGGCACGTCACCCCCGAGCAGGTCGAGGAGGCGATCACCGACCGGACGATCCTCGTCAGCCTGATGGCGGCCAACAACGAGGTCGGCACGCTGCACCCCCTCGCCGCGATCGGCGAAATCTGCCACCGCCGGGGCGTCCTGTTCCACACGGACGCGGCCCAGGCGGCGGGCAAGGTGTCGCTCGATGTCGAAAGCATGCACCTCGACCTCGTCAGCCTGTCGGCCCACAAGATGTACGGCCCCAAGGGCGTCGGGGCGCTCTATGTGCGGCGACGCAACCCGACGGTTCGCCTCGAACCGATGCTCGAGGGCGGGGGGCACGAACGCGGCCTCCGCAGCGGCACGCTGAACGTACCGGGCATCGTCGGCTTCGGCCTGGCGTGCCGACTCTGCGCCGGGGAGCTGGCGACGGAGGCCGAACGGCTCGCGGTGTTGCGGGATCGCCTATACTACGGTATCGTGGAGGCCATCGACGGAGTGACGCTCAACGGCCCTCTCGAGGATCGCCTTCCGGGCAACCTGAACCTGAGTTTCGCCTGGGTGCGCGGCGAGGCGCTCTTGATGGGACTGCGCGGCGTCGCGGTCTCTACGGGGTCGGCCTGCACGTCGGCCAGCCCCGAGGCGAGTTACGTCCTTCGGGCGATGGGAATCGAGGAGGAACTGGCACACGCCAGCCTCCGCTTCGGCCTGGGACGGTTCACGACGGCGGACGAGGTTTCGACGGTGATCGACGAAGTCCGCCGGGTGGTTTCGATGCTGCGTGAGATGAGTCCCGACTACGCCCTCCACCGCCAGGCGCGGGTCCTGGCGGCGAGTTCCTGAACGATTCGACCTAATGGCGACCCCCTTTATCCGGGAAGGGGGTCGTCCGACGAGGAGTCTCCCGGAACGAGGAAGAGATCATGGCAATCGAACTGACCGACAAGGCGGCGAGCAAGGTCCGGGAAATCATCCGCGAGGGCCAGACCTCCGGCTCGCTGCCGCAAGACAAGATGTATCTGCGTCTCCGCGTCGTAGGCGGCGGCTGTAGCGGCTTCCAGCACAAGCTGGACCTCGACCCCGAGGTCAAGGAGAAGATCGACGAAGTGTTCGACTTCAACGGCGTCTACGTCGTCGTCGATAAGAAGAGCCTGTTGTACCTGGGCGACGCCCGCGTGGACTTCCACGACGAGCTGCACCGCTCCGGGTTCAGCGTGAGCAACCCCTCCGCGAAGAGTACCTGCGGCTGCGGGTCGTCCTTCTCGATGTGATCTATCCCCCGGAGCGGGCCGCGAACCCGGCCCGCTCCGGGGTGTCTGGTGTGATAGGATATGCACGTTCGGGGCGCTTAGCTCAGCGGTTAGAGC
>JANXSH010000717.1 GCA_025356615.1 Planctomycetia bacterium
CCGCCGCCGACGAAGGCGACATCCTCGCAGGGCCGGGCATCCACGCGCGCTGATCTCGCCTTCAAGGCAGAGGCGAGCTTCTCGGCGCGGACGCGGAGTTCCTCAAGGGACGCGCTTAGCATCCGCAAGACGGGGATCTCCGCGAGCGCCCGCTCCTCGTTCAGATAAATCCGCAACGTCGCCTCGAGCGCGGCGAGGGTCATCTTATCGAGGCGGAAGGCGCGCATCAGGGGGTCTTTTTCGATCTTCGCGACCCACTCCTTCTTGCCCGCGATCAGACCCGCTTGGGGGCCGCCGAGGAGCTTATCCCCGCTAAAGAGGACGAGGTCCGCGCCGGTCGCGATGCTGTGCCGCGTGAGCGGCTCGCCGGTGAAGCCGAACCGCGCGAAGTCGATCAGCGCCCCGGATCCCGTGTCGTCGATCACCGGAATATGGTGCTTCTTGCCGAGGGCGACGAGGTCGGCGAGTGAGACGGATTTGGTGAATCCGCCGATGCGATAGTTGCTCGTGTGGATCTGGAGCAGCGCCCCGGTGTTCGGTGTGATCGCCCGCTCGTAGTCGTCGAGGCGCGTGATGTTCGTCGTGCCGACCTCGCGCAGGATGGCCCCGCTGACGGCCATGATATCGGGGATGCGGAAACTGCCGCCGATCTCGATGAGTTGCCCGCGCGACAGGATCACCTCTTTGCCCTGGGCGATCGCGCGGAGGACGATGACCGTCGCTGCGGCGTTGTTGTTCACCGCCGTCGCGGACTCCGCCCCGGTCAGGCGACACACCCACTCGCGGATGGCGACCTGCCGCGAACTGCGTTTCCCCGTCTCCAGGTCGAGTTCGAGGTTTGAGTATCCCGACGCCGCCCGACTCGCGGCGCGAGCGGCTTCCTCCGCAATGGGAGCGCGACCTAGATTCGTATGCAGGACGATCCCCGTGGCGTTGATGACCTCGACTAGTTTCGGGCGATGTGCCTTCGTGAGTCGCTCCGCGACGCGGGCCGCGACCTCTTCGAGGGAATCGTCCCCGTTCAGGGTCCTACTTTGCTTCAGCCTCGAGCGTAACTCGTCGAGTTCGGCCCGCACGGCGAGGACGACCGCCTCTCGACCGTGCCGCTCGGTCAGCGGGCCGAGCTGCGTGAGGACATCGTTGACGGCGGGCAATGTGCGATAAGGATTGTCCGGCATGACTTCTCGGAGTTAGGTGATCGGCAGGAATATTTTTCCCCCTCGCCCCCTGATTATAGAAGGCGAGGGAATTTTGCATCGCAACCCGGCATCTTGTAACGAAACCCTGTAGATGCTGATCGATACAGGTCAGTTCTTCTGTGGTTCCGTCCACGGCCCTGCCGGTCCCCACACTCGAGCGAAGTCAACACCTGCGGAGAGCGAATGCGTAGGTGGCAGCAAGAACTCGCTCAGGAAGGCACAGACTTGCTCCAGTGTAGCTTGGCTGGCGTCCAGTTTGCCCTTCTCGAGGAACGCCTTCCATTGTTTCGTCTTGGCCGCATCCATGCTGAACGATGGCGTCAGGGCCAGCGGAGGTTCGGACGGTAGGGGAGTCTTCCGTCGCCTGAAGGTGGCCTGGATTGCCTGGCACACGGTCGCCCCGTCGAATGCGAAGCGTTTGGCCAGCACCCATAGGTCGAAGAAGTCTTTCATCCGACTGTTGGCGATTCCGAGCGCTACCATCGCCTGGAACTTCTCGGCCACCACCGTCTCCCTCGGATACGCCTGGAGTATCGGGGACGGGAAATCGAGCATCGTCGGTTAGGTTACCTCCATTGCGCGGGGCTTGACCGCATCCCCGAATCCCACGTCGATTTGTAGTTCGATGCGGGCCTGACCCAGGTGAGTTCGACATCCCACCCGGACCCCCTCGTATTCCTGGTCTTCCTTGATCCGCTCGGCGGTCACCGAGTTCACGTCGAAGATTAGCCCATCATCCTCGACTCGGATTCCGAAGATCTCGTGGAAGAGTTGAGCGACCACCTCGGGGGACGGGTCTCCCTTTCCGAGAAGATCGAGGTCACGGGTCGGCCGGTGGGGTTGGTCAGCCCAGAGCCGGAACAGCATCGCCCCTTTGAGTACGAACCGTTTGCTGTGCGCGGAGATGCTCAGCCGGTAGAGTGCTCGCTCGATGACATAGCGGGTGAGGACGAACTGGAAATCCTCGTTCTGCGCCTGAGCCAGCGTCATCAGCCTCTGTCGCACCGATGCGGGCATGTTGCGTGGTTTTTCCTTACTCACGTCAGGGACTCCAGGTAAGGACGCATGACGTTCGCCATTCTCCGCGTCTGGGCCGCTTGGTGCAGTTGGTCCATCGTCGTCTTCTTCTGTCGCCAGCTGTCTCGCAGCGCTTCGATGGCGACATCCAGGCCGATCTCGTTGCGGTACGCGAAACAATCGACGACCGTCCGGGCTGCATTCGTCACCCTGACCGGCACTCCCTCCACGTTATGCCCCTCCACCCCATTCGCCAGGTCTTTTGCGGAGAATCGAACGATACGCAGTGGCGGGTACTCCACCTTGGGAAGACGGGCTTTGCGGTCGATGGCAAGCCAGACCTCGAAAGGAGCCTGGGTAGTCAGTTCGTGTATCCGCAGGGCCGACAGCAGACAAACGACGCCGTGTGGCACCCGTTTACAGGCTTCGGCAAGGCTATGGTACTCCGTCACCTCTGCATCCGCCAGGACATAGACGCCCCGCGAAGGCCTCTCGAGTACGCCGTCCCGATGGAGTCGGAGGAGACACATGCGCGGAATTCCGTGACGGTCCAGATCGCGTGGTCGGACTACGCCATGTTTTCGGACCAGAGCCAGGAGTTGATCTGTTTTCGTCATCGTCATGTTACGAAATGTCGGCTATTTGTTTCGGATGCCGACTTTTTGTAACAGAGAACGAGCCCTGAGTCAACCTGGTTTCGGGCAAGACAACAGGTTCTCTGCCATTCCTGCTCCCTTGACGAACTCGAATTCCCAGCGATAATCTGATTGGCTCATGATGCGAATACCCTGGAGTTTGACCGAGGGAAAGAAACATGGCACGACATCCTGACGGCGGTATGTTCGGCATCAAGATGATTCATTCGAATCATCTCATGCAGCCCTTTTTGAACGATGGTTGCACGTCCGTGATGAACTTTAGCAGCAAAGGAAAAGGCCCCGCCATCGCCGCAAACATCCCTGTCGGGCATCAGTCGCTGGCTTATGTGTATGGAAATGGCATCCGCTGCCAGGAGTTCGTTTGGGCCTTTGAGTACACCGGGACCGTCAAGGAGGGACTGGTAGCCGCCATAGCCCAAGGCATTCAACCCCATGCTGAATGGAACATCTTCCGTCCCATCCGCTTCTTAGCGACAGTCGAGCCGAAATTCCGAGTCACCGCCCAAGACATCCGCCAGCGCACCGGCTTCGACTTCAGCCCGAACCAATTCACGATGCGGTATATCTCAGCTAAGGATTATCACGCGATCTTCGACGCCATCTGGCCGAAGAAGGCTGTCTAACGCACTACGTCAACCTCCGCAAGATACCGTTGGTCGCCGTCCCGGCGCGTAACGCCGACGCGGTCGAGGTATTCGCACAGCGGAATCGCATACTTGCGCGTCGTGCCGAGGATGTCGCGGATCTCCGCGACGGTGATCCCCCCGCCCTTCTGGAGACGATCCGTGATCCGGCGGCGCATGTCCGTTTCGATGTCGCCGTGCAGGTAGATGTCTTCGTTGACCTTGGCAAGATGGCCCTCGGCGACGCACACGTCGAAGAGATCCTTCAGGTTCGCCGCATTCCCCCCTGCGTGGTTGGCGAAACTCGCCGGCTCAGGGGGCTGGTAGCCGCCCGCGAGGTAAGCGGCGATCAAACGATCCTTGAGCTTTCGCAGGTTAGCGCTGAGGCGCGGCTTGAAGTCGGCCCTCCCGATCCGACGCAGGTCGCCGATGAGCTTCTTCGACCCGATCAGGCTATCGACGGCGGCGCTCACCAGGGCGGCGTCTTCGACATAATCGAGTTGCGACTGCAAGCGCTGCCGATCGTGAGTGGACATGAGCGGATTCTGCTCGTGCAGGGCGTCGAGGAGACCGAGGACTCGGCCCTCGAGTTCGTCGAGCATGCTGCCATGTAAGAGCAACTTCTTCGCAGGGCTGATGACAAGTTCGCGGAGTTGTCCCTCCGCGCGGAGCCGGGCGACCATCTCGGCGGCCT